>JBJFGR010000129.1:0-6859 GCA_051892875.1 Succinivibrionaceae bacterium | reverse complement strand
GATAAATTCTTGTTTATCGCATTATTTAATTCAATTTTTGTATCTATATTATCTAATATAGTTGAAATTCGTCTTTGCTCTTCAATTGACTGAGGTATCTGCACAACAATATTTTTCATTATTATTCCAGATACTTCTTTAAAAGTTGAACCAACAGCAAGATTTTCAATTTCATTTTTTTGGTATTTTAAAAGATAATACAAAAATAAATAGTCAATATCCTTATTTGGAATAATACTTTTAAAACCTTGATTCGTACATAGTTCATTATTAGCTATAGCAATATATCCAATCGGAGCTCTTGAAGAAAATAAAATTGAATTTTTAGGTAACATTTGAGTCGAACAACTTCTAAAACCTTTTTCAGTTATATATCTTTCTCCATTACTAATATATCTTTTAGAAAAATTTGACAAATCTTTTGGGGTGATCCAAGGTATAGTTCCTTGCTTGTAATTTTCAATATTTTTTGTTGAAGGTGTAGCACCACCAACAATATCACCCAACTCTGACAATTTACATGTTTTCCAATTATTCATAATTAACTCAAATAATATTCTTTTTGTTACAATATTCTACGCATTCTTCATCACTATATACTTTATCATATACTTGTTTCAGAGTATTACTTCGTTTTGTTGATGTTATTTCTTGTAGAAATTCTTTAAATACGGGATTTTCAGATAATCTATTTATAGTGTCCCAATCAAGAGTTTCAGAAATTTTAGAAGGATACAATACTTCACTTTGACTTATATGCAGTGCATTTAATTTGATTATTCCAATTCCGAAAGCATTATTTAGTCTTCTAAGTTCTTGAATAAAATCTGGATCTTCAGAAATATTAAGAGCAACTAAATATCCTTCGTTTGCCCAACTTGAATTTGAAACTGCTTGAAAATAACTTTCTCGCAAATTAGAAAAATCTAAGCATCTTTTCATTTCAAAAGAATAAATTTTATATTTTCTATAACCAAGTTGCGTTTGCAACTTAATAATTTCATCTGAATAATCTTCATCAGGGAAATGAACTCCTACAATATCAGGATGAAGCCATTCATTCGTTCCTTTTTTTTCTTTTGGTGATTTCTGATGATCAATAGTTTTTGTTAAACATTGAAAATCCAAATTCATATTTACAAATGATGAAAGTAAAATATGCAAATCACGTTCCTTAAAATTATTTTTAGAATCGTTACTTTCAGTCACTACATTATTCACTTGTTTATTATTTACGTATTGTTTGTTTTTCAATGCAAATCGTGTAGGTCGAGTTGTTGCTTTATATATAAGAGAATTAGCATTGTTTTTAATTTCCACATATAATTGAGAACCAATAGAAGCTTCTGGAGTTTTTCCTGCTGAATTAATTTTTTGGCTTATATTGTTAGTTTTTGCGAAATTCCAAATTTCAAGTGGTGTCAAAGGTGTGCCACTTTGTTTCAACACTTCAATTGCAAGATCTAAAAATGTATATGATGACTTGGTCATAACCACCTCTAATCTATTTTATATCCAATACTTTCTAAATTATTTCGTATTTGTTCTTCAAGTTCATGAGATTGATTAAATAAATCAGATAATTCAGATGTCAAACGTTTCATCTTATCATCAAAAGGTTCATCATCTTCTTCTTGTTCCTCAATTCCTACATATCGACCTGGAGTTAATATGTAATCTTGATTCTTGATATCTTCTAATGATGCAATTGCACAAAAACCTTGTTTATTTACATCTTTTCCTTCTTGAAAATCTTCAAATGTTTTGGCTAATAGTTCAATATCTTCTTCAGTAAAATCTCTATGTTTTCTATCAACCATGTGCCCCATTTTACGAGCATCAATAAAAATGGTTTTTCCGCTTTGTTTTTTATTCTTTGTAATAAACCATAATGTTACAGGGATTGTAACGCTATAGAATAACTGTGTAGGAAGTGCAATAATACCTTCAACAAGATCTGCTTCTATTATTTTCCGTCTTATATCACCTTCGCCACCTGTTTGAGAAGATAATGCTCCGTTTGCTAAAACTAGACCTATTTTGCCATTAGGTGCTAAATGATGGATCATGTGTTGAATCCAAGCATAGTTACCATTGCCTGATGGAGGAATACCAAACTTCCATCTAACATCATCTTGGAGTTTTTCTTGTCCCCATTCTTTTAAGTTAAATGGAGGATTAGCCATTATAAAATCAGCTTTTAATGTAGGATGTAAATCATTAAAGAATGTATCTGCATGGTATGATCCTAAATCTGCTTCAATACCTCTAATAGCCATATTGATTTTAGCCATCTTCCATGTATCTGAATTAGATTCTTGACCATAAACAGATACGCTATTTCTATTACCACTATGAGCTTGTATGAAGTTTACAGATTGCACAAACATGCCACCTGAGCCACAACAAGGGTCGTAAACTCTACAATTATCAAAAGGCTTTAATACAGCAACTATTGTTTTTACAATGCTTGATGGTGTGTAGAATTCCCCCCCCTTAGTACCTTCATAAGCTGCAAATTGAGCTATGCAATATTCGTATGTCCTTCCTAATATATCTTTATCAGCATTAACATCTGACATATCCATATTAGTAAATAGATCTACTACCTCACCTAATACTCTTTTATCTAAATCAGGAGTTCCATAAACTTTAGGCAAAACATTTTTTAGAACAGAGTTTGAATTTTCAATTTCAATCATTGCATCATCAAGCACTTTACCAATTTCAGGAGTATGTGAATTTTCTGCAATATGAGACCATCTTGCTTTTTCAGGAACATAGAAAATATTTTCTGAAGTGTATTCATCTATATCATTTTCAAAACCATCACCTTCGGCAACAAGTTCATTGTATTTTTTTTCAAATGATGTAGATATATAACGCAAAAAGATAAGTCCAACTACAATTTTTCTGTAATCAGCTGCTGGAATGTGTCCCCATAATTTACAAGCAGCATTCCAAATTTGTTGCTCAAATCCTAATGTTGCGTTATTTGTTTGTTTTGTTGCTTTTGCCATTTTCTAACATCCTAAATTTATGCACCTGTTCTATGAGAAAAGTCTGAATAATCTGTCCACTGTTCGCATTGTTCTAATACTACCTTCATTGCATCCTCACAGCTTTCAGGTGGGTATTTATATTTTTTCAACAATCTTTTAACTAACTTTCTCATTCCTGCTCTAGCTGATTCTTTCTTTTGCCAATCAATCGTTCTATTACTTCTCAAAAGTTCAGTAAGTTCTTTTGTCATTGAAGCTAATTCTTCATTTTTATAAAAATCTTTAACAGCCTGAGGTCTTGATAAAGCATCATAAAATGCCATTTCCTCTTGTGTCAAACCTAAAGAATTGGCTTTGTCATTTCCTTCTTTTATCAATTTTGCCATATTAAGCAATTCATTGATTACTTCACTATTGGTAATCATACCATTGATATAAGTATTTACAGCCTTTTGCATCATTTCTGAGAATTCTTGAGCTTTAACCAAGTTAGTTCTCTTATACAAATGAATTTGCTCATCAATAAGTTTTTTCAACATTTCAAAGGCTATATTCTTTTGCTTCATTCTTGATATTTCAGCAAGAAAATCACTATCGAATAAAGACATTTCAGGTGTTTCTTCAGTAAATAAATTTATAACACCTTCGGATTGAACAGCTTGTTTTAAAAGTTCATTAATCCTTGAATTTATTTGTTGTAATGTATATTTTTTACCTGTACCTTGATATAAAATTTTATTAATAAACACTCTAACTGTTTCAAAATATTCTGATTCTAATCTTTGTCGATTATCTAATAATGAGGAACAAAGTGTTTTAGCATTCTTTAAAAGCATACCATGTTTCATAAAATTCTCTAAAACTGATGGTTGCTTTTCATTAACTCTTTCTTTTCTTGATGGTTCAAGCAAAAAATTGGCTGAAGCTGATAATACTCTTGCTCTTTCTAAATCTGAATCACCAAAAAAAGCTAAATAATCAAAGCCATGCATACTGTCTTGACAAATAGATAATTCTTCTCTAAATTTTAGCAATGCTGTTTCGGCTATATTAGTATTACCATAGTTGTGCTTATCTCTATCGGTAAATTCTTTCATTGCGTGCTTTAAAGCACTTGCTATACCTATATAATCTACAACAAGTCCACCTTCCTTTTCAGGGAAAACTCTATTAACTCTCGCTATAGCTTGCATTAGATTATGACCTGTCATAGGTTTATAGACATACATTGTTGCAAGGGAAGGAACATCAAAACCTGTAAGCCACATATCAACTACTATAGCAATTTTGAATGAACTCTTATCATCTTTAAATTCTTTTGAATATTCATTTTTTGATTTAACCTTACCAAGAATATCTCGCCATTCTTCAGGGTCTTTATTACTTGAAGTCATAATAACATTTACCATTCCTGATTCAGTCCAAGAAGGTCTAAGTTCTTTAATTTTGCTAAAAATTTTAACTGCAATTGGGCGAGAATAAGCAACTATCATTGCTTTTCCTGTAAGTAATTCCTGACGGTTATTTTCATAGTGATTGATAATATCGGTTACAAGAGATGTAATCGTTGTATCTGCACCGAGTACTGAATCTAAACGTGTTAATTGTTGTTTACTCTTCTGAATAGATTCTTCTTCAGAATTTAATGCAAGTTCTTCATATTGTGAATCAATAAGATCAATAATATCTTTATCTAATTTTAAATTTATTACTCTACTTTCATAGTAAACAGGTCTTGTTGCTCCATCTTCAACAGCTTGAGTCATATCATAAATATCGATGTAATCACCGAATATTTCTCTAGTATTTCTATCTTCTGCTGAGATAGGAGTACCTGTAAAACCTATATATGTTGCATTAGGTAAGCAATTTCTCACTTTTCTAGCATTACCAGAAACCATCTTTGCTAATTCTGATCCATTTTCTTGCTTTACCATTTTTACTTTCTCAAATAGACCATATTGACTTCTATGTGCTTCATCAGCCATTACTACAATATTTCTTCTATCTGACAATGGAGTTTCAGAATCCATAAATTTTTGCATTGTGGTAAAAATAATTCCATTGGCTTTTCTGTTAGCAATGTAATTCATTAAAAATTCTCTGCTAGGAGCTTGAATTGGTTCTTGTCGTAAAAAATCTTTACATTTACAAAACTGTAAAAATAGCTGATCATCTAAATCATTTCTATCAGTAATAACAACAACAGTTGGACTATTTAACTTGCTTTGTAATAAATGAGCATAAAAAACCATACTTAAACTCTTACCTGAGCCTTGAGTATGCCAAAAAACACCACCTTTGCCTTTTTCTTTTTCATCATCTGATTGAGATGCTTTCAATGTAGTTGATATTGCTTTATTAACAGCAAAATACTGATGATATGCAGACATAATTTTTATTGGTTCTTTCACACCATCATTGCAGAATAAAATAAAATTTTTAAGGATGTTTATAAATCTTTCTTTTTGGAAAATACCTTCAAAGAAAGTATCAAACTGAGCAAATTTGGTATTTTCATAGCTACCATCTTTAGTTTTCCATTCCATATAACGATCTTCAGGAGAAGTTATTGTTCCTGCTTTTGTTACTGATTGGTCACTCATAACGCAAAAAGCATTATAAATAAACATCGATGGAATATCGTGCATGTAATTTCGTAATTGAATGTATCCTTCGGATGCATTTGTTTCTTCTCTTGATGGGGATTTTAATTCAATAATTACAAGGGGTAAGCCATTAATAAAAATTACGATATCAGGTCTTTTTTCAATGTTATTTTCTACATAAGTCCACTGATTAACTACAACGAATGAATTTTTTTCAATATTTACAGTATCTAATAAATAAACGATGTCATTTTTAAATTCTGTACCATCATGATAATTAACAGAGATACCATTTTGAAGGTAATCCATAAATATTTGATTCTTACGGACTAGAGAATTATTGTCAAAGTTTTTAAGTTTCTCTAACGCTTCATTTATTGCATTAGAATTTGCTTTAGGATTTATTCTATCGATTGCTTCAATTAGTTCTGATTCAAATATAGGAGATCTATAATCTCTATCAATATTAACGCCATAATAGTAATTATAACCAAGTTCCTTAGTAAACAGTTCTATTATAGACTTTTCATAAGTATCTTCTTGATATTTATTATTCATTAGATCCTCCTAATAGAACAAACGAAAACAAATTCAGTCCTATAAACAATGAAATTTTCTATTATTACTTTTATTTTTAATAATAATCTTTATTTTACATTATTTCATTTAAATACATTCTATATAATCACAATTTTTTTACCTAAATCATATTAAAAATCAGTTATTTGATAGACATTCTTATCGTTTTCAATTGTGTGTAGAGCAAATTCAAATTCATTATGCTTTTCATTTATCTTGTTACAAGATTTCCCAAAAAAACAGTGTAAGAATGTAATCTTGACACTGCTTTATTAAGATACAATTAGAGTTTAACTACCTAAAAAATTTTAAATATTGGCCAAGTAATTCGGTGTAATCATCCATTATGACTTCAGAGAATGGCACTCCTTCAATTACACGACTTTCAAGTAAACCTTGCATATCTGCGTATTCTCCTAATAGCACGTATTCATGTTCAGTATTACAATTGTTTTTTTTATAAAGCCCCAAAAGTGCCTCTCTTCCATCAGGAAGTATTGTATCTGTTTTATTATACATTGAGCCAGTATGTAACCTATATTCTGTTCCATGAAAAGAAAAATCAAGTCCATACCAATGACCATTAGACGGTGCCCATTCACCAACATACTGAGAGTAAGCGTTCTATCTAGCGACGTAAATCATGCAAAAATGCTCTGATTTTTTTAA
>JBJFGR010000128.1:0-6927 GCA_051892875.1 Succinivibrionaceae bacterium | reverse complement strand
GTGCAGTTGTTTTTCCTAGCTTATATGTACCTAAATCCATTGGAATTGTATAATCATTTGGATCAACTGCTTTATCAGATACAGTTAAATCATAAGACTTTTTCTTATTAGCTTTTTTATTTAAACTATCAAGAAAATTAGTATATGCTTTATTTAAAATTTCATCTGTCATTTTATTATAGTTATCCATTATATTCCTCTATTATAATACATTCCAATTTTTGTCCATTCAGAAGCCAACCTTTTAACTTGATTTTTATATTGTTTATCAGCCCAAGATGGAAGAATACGTGAAAATTCTTCATAAGAACCACCAATTCTAGAGAACCATGCGGCTAAACCAAAAATACAATTATGTCTCTGACCTTCTGGTGTTGAGTCAATTTTCTTTTCAACGTATTCTTTAGCTTTAGACAAATCACCTTGATTTTTCTTTCTAAATCTCTCGTATTCTTTTTCTAACTTTCTTAGATATTCTTCTTGTTTAATATAACATTCATCATAAGCTATCTTATATCCTTCAATATCAAACAAATTAAAACATTTTCCCATATTGAAATAACAATAATAAGGACTATCTTTTGTCTTAATTGCTGGTATCTTAAAGAATTGTGATTTAACAAATGATGCTGGATCAACATAATCAAATCTATTCATTAAGTAATGATATGGGCTATAAACTCTTTCAGAACATTTATAAAACATTCTATCGATAACATATTCTTTATCTAAGAACAATAATACTCTGAACTTTTGTTTTACTCCATCATAAGAATAACTTGTATGTAGAATAAACTTATATTCTCTAAATCTATTCTTGAATTCTTCTATTGTCATATTACTATCATCGTAATCTAACATTAGAATATCTGTTTTATCCATATTCTCATTACATCTTTTATCACCAATAACAGAACAAAACTTCCATTGTGGAATATAGTTTTTATCTTCAACTAACAATGGATGTTCTATGCTCTTTTTTAAATGAAGTAGAACGTCTCTATTGACTTCTACTTGTTTCATTTTATTATCGTATTGTGAGTTAATAAGCTGAACGTATTTCAATTTTAAAATCCTTTATATTACCATATTTCTTAATAAAATAATTTATATATTTTTCACAATTTTTTATTATAATTACATTATTTTTAATCATACATTGATGTTTAGCTTCATATAAATCATCTTGAGCTCTATCAAATGGATTAATCATTTTATCATTGTCAAAAAATTGTTCACCTTTAATTTCAATTATTTCATTGTTTACTTTAAAATCTGGATGATATTTATGAATTTTATTATTAAAATTGTATTCAAATTTTATATTAGGTTGATATTCAAAATCTATATTATGATCTTTTAAATAAACATAAAATGCCATTTCCCATGAGCTATCAAAATATATTTCATTAAATTTATATCTTTTATATTTGTTTCTTTTAAAAAATTCAGTATTAGATATTGATTTTTCACCAAATTTTAATAAACAAGTATTTTCTCGTTTTTGAATACTATCAGACCAATCTCTTGTTTTTAATTTATTTAAAATTTTATCTCTAATAATAGAATTTTTACCCAAAGTTGTTTCTGCACCGTATTTATTTAACATCGTTAATTTTCTTATTGGTGTTAAATGAATACAAGAACAAGTTCTACAACAATATTTTTTATATCCACATGATATTCGGTAAAATTCTGTTTCTTTACCACAATTTAGACAAATTCCTTCATTTTCTTTTTTAAGAAATTTATCATAATAATCTTTTGTTGTTAAATTATGCAATCTAACATGTTTTGCTAAATTTCCAATCTTTTCAAAACATTTATCACAAATTTTACATTTTATAAATAATTTATCAGACATAGTACCTCCAATACTGTGTTTGCAAGGATATAAAGTGACAGCTTTATATCCTTATTATTTATAAATTAAGCAGTTGGATAAATTTCATTGAATGATTTAATTATTTTATTTACTAAGAATTTAGGGTCTTCTTGCCAATTTAATGCTACGCCAACAGCATGCTTGTGACCTCCACCACGGCCAATCCTATTTATAATTGGCAATAAATCTACATCATTAGAACGTATTGAAAGATTGTTCTTATTCAAAATAATAAACCATTTATAACCATCTTTCTTTAAACGTTCAGTTATTTCATACTGATAATAATCTAAGATAAAGAAAACACCATTATGTGGTAATGTAGTAATTTCAATGTTATTATAGATTTTATCAATAGCCTTCATAGATTCCTTCAAGAATAGAATTTCTTCTTCTGACAGCTTTGTATTTCCCTTAATGAAACGTCTGACAAACCATTTGAAATTCATTTCCCAGAAAATCTTATTGAACTCTGGTGACCTTACATCTTTCTTCTTATACATATCAAAATCGTCCACAATGTTCACCAGGTCATCTAAATGACTTAGGTCGCTCAACTTATTATACAAATCAAAGACGAGCTTAGAAGCGCTATTCTGCGTATTTATGACGATCGTCTTTCCATTATGAAATTTCTCAGCAGTTTCATGATGATCAAGAACAATCATTGGAACTTTCAATGTGGTCAAATCTTTATAAGCAATTTCTGGATAAAAATCTGTACAAATAATTAGGTCATAATGTTCCTTGTTTATTTCTTCAGTTGCTTTTGCAAATAAAGTTTTTTCTGACTGATACGTAATTGGCAATGCAGTCACTGATTTATAATAATTTTTTAAAATGATATGACAGCAAGCACCATCCATATCGAAATGTGTTATATTTAATACTTTGAGATTTTTATCTGTAATATTCATATTCTAAATATAACAAAAAGAGGTTGCTTTTGCAACCCCTTTTCTGATTTTTCAATCAAATTTTCTTAAGTATTAACCATTTGCCAAATGTCTAAAGAAATCATCATTGTCAAGTTCTTCGACTTCTTCAGGTTCATCCTTTGGATTAGATGCAAACATTTCTGAATCATCTACCTCTACGGTTTCTGCCTTTGGAAAATCTGCCTTTACAACTTCGTTAACATTGATTGCTTGTGGAGCATTTTCATCTGGATCCTTTTCGCCAAATTCAGCAAACAAGAACTTACCAGTCTTATTCTTATAGCGCTTAACAATCTGAGCATAAGTAGAACAATCTTCTTCCTTCTTTTCGATTTCAGATAGACGGAACTGCTTCTGTTCAAGTTCGTTAATTTCATCGTCTGTCAATTCCTGCAACTTACCATCCTTGAACATAGAAATTCTTGATGGTGCAGTCCAGTGAGACTTTTCATAATTAGGACCATTAGAAGTCTGATAACCTTCCCAAACAAAGTTTGCACCTGCTCTCCATTCCTTATTGATTACCTGTTCATCCTTTGGACCATACCAAGAGAATGGGTTAATTCCTGGAGTGATGTCACCAGTTAGTTCATCCTTCTTGTCATTCATTGCTTCAGAAATGAACTTCATGATTGCACGCTTGAATTCAAACTTGAAGATTTGACCTTCAGTTTCAGGCGCATTTGGGTTGCGAATTACTAGAACGTTGGCATAATACTTTGGCTGCCATTTTGGTAATGCATGTTTACGATATTCTTCAATTCCAGGCTTACCATACTTCTTAAATAGAAGATTGTTATAACGACAAATTGGGCACTGATGCTTTTCATCATTACCAAACTTACGCAAACAGTCACAACCAAACCATTCACCGTTAGGCAACTGCATCATGTGTGTTCTGTTTTCTACGTAAGACATATCTTCATCAGGATGACCTGGTAAGAAACGCAATACAATATTGAACTTTCCGTCCTTCATTGTTGGCTTTAGAAGGCCTTCAATTTCATAAGACTTCTTAGTTTTATCTTTCTTTTGTGGGAAAGACTTTTGAACTGCACTGAAAATTGAATCGAAACTTTTATTTACTGGCATAATTTTTTACCTCTTTAGATTTAATACGATTTTCGTTAGCCAAACGAATCTCATATATGCTGTGTCTTGAATCTTACTCTCATCAATTATGAATTTTTTAGCTTCATAACCACGTATGTAAAACTCCGATGTGACTATTTTATCTCTTATTAATTTGTATATTTCATTTGTTTGATCTGGCGCAAGACCAAATAAAGTATACTTGCTTGAAAATTGAAATAGTCCTTTGTTTTTATCTTCTACTAATTGTTTCAGATATTCACTCTGTTCTATTATCTCTTTTCTTTTCTTAAATATAAAAAATTTTTGTCGATTGTCAACCCTGCCACATGATAAAAGAGTCGGAAATTTCTCTGTTAACATGAACTCATTAACAATAGAAATTGCAAAATCATTGACTGTAAATTGTCCACTGTTTATGCTATTCACTAAATCTATAAACACATTAGCCGATTTATCTACATTAGGAGTATAATAGAAATCTTCCTCCAAAATATCCTTTACAGACTTCGTCGTAAGATCCTTATAAACCTTATTTGTAAATCTCTTAGCAGTCTTCAATCCACTCAAGACTTTATACAAGTGATATATTTGGTATTTGTTTATCATCCAAAAAACTCAAACATGCCTGTGTCAATTTTTCCAATTTTATATCTTTTCTTTAGTTCATTTGTTAATAGATAAAAATTCATTTCATCCAATAATTTCTTCACCTGGTTAGGTTCCAAATAATCGGTGACAAGAATAATCATGCTATCAACAATATTTATCTTGTTTTCTTTATTCAATGTATACAATACATTATTAAAATGGTTAAATGTATCAATGTTCTTTGACATCTCTACAATGAACTTTGGTAATTTCGATACATCATCTACATCATCAAAATCTAATCCATTCTTTTTCATGTAATCATAAAAATTCTTTTTATTAGCATTTTCTTCCAAGACAGATATATCATAGTCTGTTGAGTACTTGGGTAAATCATTGCTATATTCTACTTGTTCTTCCATAATAAAACCTTATTCAAAATCATTTACCACATTACTCATTGCTTCATCTGCTTGTGATGCAATTATATCAGATGGAGAAGCTGATTGCTGACCATTACCTGTATTTTGTGGTTTATATCCTACTAAATCAAATAATCTCTGTTTTTCAACATCAACACCAATAGTGACTACATTTCCTCTCTTATTACCATATCTGGTCTTCAACAATTTTACTGTATACATATTTGCTTCCTTCATTTCTGGAGACTGCATAATACCGAAAATTGCATCTGCCTTCATAGTCTGACCAAATGAGTCTGCTGCATCATCCAATCCTAAATCAGCACTCTGATAACCACCACGGTTAGTCTGCATAGCACTTACAATAGGAATTCCCTTAATCATACCAATACTTCTTACCTGACCTGAAACAAGTTTCAAGATAGTATTATCATTTGTATTAATAGATACCTTTCCATTAGGAATCATACAACCAATATAGTCAATAATCAATACTTCAGGAATAAAGTTTTTCTTTTCTTCTAATTCTTTTAAAAGTGCCTTCAAACCGATTGCATTCAAAGTACCTTCTTCATATTCCTTAATAATTAACTTATTGTGACCACATTTTGCCAATGCTTTCTTATAAATTGAACCATAAGAATTTCTTGATAATGACTTCAATTGAGTCTGTGTAACATCATACAAATTTTGTGCAATACGCTGACCTATCTTCTTTTCACTATCTTCGAAAGTAACATATAAAACTGTGTGACCATTGATAATCAAATTCGTAGCAAGTGAACATAGTGTTAAAGTCTTACCAACGTTAGTTGGTGCCATAATCATGTTCAAAGATTTTTCATGAAGTCCACCACCAATTAAGTCATCAATAGTCTTTAAACCAGTTGAATAGACTTTTTCATTTGCAATAATATCTTCGAATAAAATTTGAGGGTCTTCGAAGAAAGAGAAACCAATATCAGTATTGAATGAGAATGCTTGTGCTTCTGCTACTTCATCAGCGAAATTGTCTTCTTGATTTTCACCTCTACAATATTCATGCATTTTTTCAGAAACATTGTATATCAGCTTTCTTCTAACGAATTCCTCAATTTCTTCGATAATATATGGTGTTTCAACATTTTCATTAGGAATACTTAGAATATCCTTAAATGTTTTCAATGTTGAATCATTAGTAATCATTCTTTCAATTTCAAGAGGATTAGGCATTTCCGAATACTTTGAATTATAGGAAATTATCTTACGAACAATATCCTTTGCATCAATATTGAAACCAAACCATTCTTCTTTAAGGAAAGGTAAAACTTTTGTTTTTACCTTATCATTAGTAATCAATGCCTTAATTATAACCTTTTCGAAATCGAATTCTTTCATTACTTAGCCTTCTTTTTACCTTTCTTTGTTGCCTTTTCAGCTGTTTCTTCAGTGACTGGCTTAATTGCTTCTTCTGAAGTAATACCAATATCTTCCAAAGTCACAGCTTCCTTTGAATCATTAGGACGAGTATCTTCGACTTCTTCATACAAATCTTCTTCTGTTGGAAGATCCTGATCACCATTGATCATATCTACAATATCGTACTTAGCTGACAACATATCATCTGCTTCGTATGTATACTTTCTTTCAACATACTTAATAAAGTCAGGATTCTGGAAAATAGGAATCCAGAAACGTGCTTCATCAGCTGGATTGCAATACATATCTGCTTCACGCCATGTTCTCGTTGGTTCATGTGTATCAATATCTATATCAGACTTATCTTCACCAGTTTTCTTATCAATGATTGCAAAATCACGAACATACTTACCTGGCGCTACCTTCTTCAATACACCACTTTCAATAGCGTCATCAAACAATCCATAGAATGGGTCCAAAGCACCATCAGCACGAATTGCAAACTGAACTCTTCCACGTTCACGAGCACTACGTCCCTTCTTTACTCCCATTGTAACCAACTTACCCATGTAAGAATCATCTTCTGGGCTCTTCCATTGTG
>JBJFGR010000127.1:0-6949 GCA_051892875.1 Succinivibrionaceae bacterium | reverse complement strand
AAATAGACTAATACCTTCATTAGAGGATAGATGCGTTTGGGTTGATATTTTATCAGGAATGGAAAATGGTGTTAGATATTTAGTAAGTCAAGGCCATAAAAAAATAGCATATTTAGCTTCTGATGAAAGACATAATCCAGATGCTTTAGAAAGAATGAATGGGTATAAAAAAGCCTTATCCGATGCTGATATATATTTTGATGAAAATCTTGTGAGTTATTCATTTCCAAGTGAAGTTGGGGGTGAGTATGCTGTTAAAAAGTTGTTAGAATCTAAAGTTGAATTTTCTGCAATTGTTTGTTACAACGACGCCATGGCTGTAGGTGCATTAAATACTTTAAGTGAACATAATATTAAAGTTCCTGAAGATGTTAGCATTGTGGGTTATGACGATAATCAGATAGTTAATTTTATAAAACCAAAATTAACTACAGTTCGTTATCCAATTGAGGAAGTTGGAAGAAGAGCTGCTGAATTAGCCTTAGCACTTCTTGCAGAGAAAGAAGCTTTAGAAAAAGAAAAAAATTGTTCTGCTTCAGATGAATTTTCAAGTGAAAGGGATAATGATATTAAAAAGTTTTCACTTAATGAATTAAAATTTGAGCCTGAATTAATTGTAAGAAACAGTGTTACAAACATATCAAAGTAGTAAACCAGCTAAGCACGGGGATGCTTTTGGTTATATATTTCATGAATTTTGCTTATAGCAACATGGGTGTAAATTTCTGTTGTCGTAATGCTTGAGTGTCCTAGGAGCATTTGTACGGTTCTTAAATTTGCACCATTATTAAGTAAATGAGTTGCAAAAGCATGTCTAAAAGTATGGGCTGAAGGGTATTTTGATAAACCAAGTTGTTTGGAGTAGTATTTTATTTTTTTAAACAAATACTGTCTTGTAAAGTGAGTTTGTGTTTCTGGATTATAAAATATATAAGGAGATTCTATTTTTTTATATTTTTCTTTATAAGCAAGTGTATATTTTTTTATAAGTTCTAATGCTATATCTGCAACAGGTATAATTCTTTCTTTATTGCCTTTACCAGTAACACGTAATATTTTTTGAAAAAAATCGAAATTGTCATAAGTTAAATTCATTAATTCAAAAGATCTGATTCCCGTTGCATACAAAATTGTAAACATAGTTTTAATTCTTAATTCTTCAAGGGTATTTTCACTTGGAGCTGAAATCAATTGTTCAGCGATACGTTCTGAAATAATTTTAGGTAAGCGTTTTTCTAATTTTGGAGTTGGAACGTAAATAGTAGTGCTTTGCGACTGATGATTTTCTGATATCAAGTATCTAGTATATGATTTTATACTAGATATTATTAGCTGGATTGTTCTTGAT
The DNA here is from genome assembly GCA_051892875.1 of Succinivibrionaceae bacterium. Taxonomy (GTDB): domain Bacteria; phylum Pseudomonadota; class Gammaproteobacteria; order Enterobacterales; family Succinivibrionaceae; genus JBJFGR01. The sequence goes on along the minus strand of JBJFGR010000127.1, from coordinate 5,601 downwards.
TTTAATTTTTCTGTAGCTTGCAGATCAATGATAAAATCATTCATATCCTCGGAGGTATATCCATCAAGAGATTTTCCAATGCGAGTAAGATATTTTGAAAATTTTTTTATTTGTCGACAGTATGTTTCAGATGTTAATTGAGATAACCCAAGTTCATATTTTAAATAATTTATATATTCATTTAAATCACTCATACAACTATACTACGCAAACACTAAAAATTTTGTAAAACAAAAACATGTTGCTATTATAAATATAAAAAGGAAGATTAAAAGCAATCTTCCTATATTTATTAAAAAAAATGTAGATACTTAACAGAATTAGCTAAGCTTTAAATTTTTCAGATAGGTAGACAATTGTTCGGTCTATACGTTGTATGCAACGTTCTTTACCGATCAACTCCATAACAACACCGATATCAGGAGACTGACCGAGACCAGTTACCGCTACACGTAAAGGCATACCAACTTTCCCCATACCTACTTCCATTTCATTGGCAGTTTCTTCTACAGTTGAATGAATTAATTCATGTTTCCATTCTGGTAATGAAAGTAATTTATCTTTTACATTTTCTAAAGCTTTCTGACTATTAGATTTAAACCATTTTTTAGCAGCATTAGGTTCGTAATCAGAATATTCTTCATAGAAGTATCTTGATTGTTCAGCCATTTCTCTTAAGGTATGGCAACGTTCAGCAAGAGCTGTTACGATATCCTCAAGTTTTGGTCCTTTGCTATAATCAATATTCAAGAAGTTCATTTGCCAAACAAGTTCTTCAGCAACTCTTGAAGCAGGTAGTGTTTTTATATAATGGTTATTTAACCACTTTAATTTTTCAGTATTAAAGGCAGAAGCACTTTTTGAAATAGCATCCAACGAGAAGTATTCAATCATTTGTTCAATTGTAAATATTTCATCATCACCATGGCCCCAACCTAAACGTACTAAATAATTAAGTAAAGCTTCAGGAAGATAGCCATCATCTCGATATTGCATAACACTAACAGCACCATGGCGCTTAGACAACTTCTGACCATCATCACCTAAAATCATTGATACATGGGCAAATTTAGGAACTTTGGCACCTAATGCTTGGTAGATATTTATCTGTCTAGGAGTGTTATTGATATGGTCTTCACCTCTTACTACATGAGTTATACCCATATCCCAATCATCAATAACGACACAGAAATTGTATGTAGGTGTACCATCAGTTCTTCTGATAACTAAATCATCTAGTTCGGAGTTATCAAACTCTATATCGCCTCTTATTAAATCATGAAACTTTACTTTACCAGAAGTAGGGTTTTTAAAACGAACGCAGTAAGGTTCATCAGGAGAATGATTTTCCTGATTTTCACGACATTTACCATTGTATCTTGGTTTTTCCCCTTTACTCATTTGCTCTTCACGTTGTTTTTCAAGTTCTTCTTTTGTGCAGTAGCACTTGTAAGCTCTACCGTCTGCAAGCATTTGATCAATGATTTCATTATAACGATCAAATCTTTTTGTTTGGTAGAAAGGACCTTCATCCCAATTTAAACCTGTCCATTGCATTGCTTCAAGTATTGCATCTATAGCAGGTTGAGTTGAACGTTCTCTATCAGTATCTTCGATACGTAATACAAATTTACCATTATTGTGACGAGCAAAAAGCCATGAATATAGTGCGGTACGAGCACCTCCTACGTGTAAGTATCCTGTAGGACTTGGTGCAAAACGAGTTCTTACTTCCATTTAATTAATTCCATAAATGATTTACTAGAAATACTATAAATAAATGATTTTAGTAAAATTAAAAATTGTCTGATTTTATCAAAGAATAAAGAAACAAAATACTCTTTTAAGTATGCGATATTTTATCACAGATGGATTACAAAATGTACTTTATTACAGTATTAAAAAATTAGAAATTAAAAATTAAAAATATGATAGCAAAAAGATATTAACATATTTATTAACAAATAGAGCTGTTTTATAAGTTTTGTTAAAAAAAATCTGAATAAAAGTAAAAAAAAACTTAAAAAAATTTTTTTATTTATTTTTATAAAAATATAAATTATTGATTTTTCACAACTATCAAAATGTCAATAAAAATAATTTAAAAAATTATTGTTTAAATAAAATAAGGGTTTACAAGTTATTTAACAGAATGTGAACAAATAACTAACAATTTAATTCACAGATAAGGTGAATACCTAATAAGTCAAATATTATTTTTTTTCTAGCACTATTGACAAAATAAATTATTTGTTTTTTTATAGAAAAATGTCGATTTTTCAGATGTTTTAAATTTTAAATATTATCAAATAATATAATTATAAACAGGGTGTTATTTACATAACTGTTGATAAATTATAAAAAAATACTAAAATAAAATTGATTTTTTTTGGCAAATTAGTTAATATTATCCCATTCCGAAATTGCGAGAGTAATTCAATGGTAGAATGAAAGCTTCCCAAGCTTTACACGCGGGTTCGATTCCCGTCTCTCGCTCCAAATATAAAATTATCTTATTTTTTTATATCAAGTACCTTTTTTATATTTTTCATCAAGTTTTATTAATTCCTAAAATAATAATTAGCACCATTGATTTGGAAAAAAACATAAACTTATATATTTATTATGTTTTTAAGATTGTACATAATCGCTTAAAGTTTATTTTGTAAGTTATTTATAATACATATATTAAATATATTTGCTATAAATCTATAATTTGCATTAAAAATTTAAAATATGTATTTTAAATTTGACAAATATAATATAGAATGCAACATAATATTCATTATGTATACGAATAAAATATTATTATCAGAAAAGATCGTATTTATTTATCATTTTTTATGATAATTTTGCGTAAATATAACTTATAAGAAAAATTTATTTTATAGAGTGAGCTACTATATAAAAACTTAATTCCTTAGTTGTTTATAAAATGAGTGATTGGCTTTAAATATATTAATTAACGATTGCTAATGGCTTTAAAGAAATAGGAATATGAACGATAAAATTGAAATTATAATTATAATAATACTGGTTCTGACTCATAAAAACAGACTATATAAGTTGTAGGTTTGGTGTAAATGGGTGTTTTAAATGGATAGAGAATCGATTCAAAAATTGACACGGGTTTTAGGGTTGACTTATCAAGAATTAGCTGATGAATCTGGTTATAGTGTAAAGACTATAGAATCTTATATGAGTGGGGCAAGAAAACCATCCCTTAAAATTGAGGACTTTTTAAGGACAAGGCTGAAAGAACAGTTTGAAAATGGTGATGAAACATTAAAATTTATAATAGACGTATTATGTAAGTAAAATTATTAAATTTACTTTATTAATTGGTTTTTTATAAAATATTCAGAAAAATGGTTGATTTGGATTAGGAATTTTCCTTAATTTGACTTTTATGAATTTCGTATTTATAATAGGACAATGAAAATTATGGGGTTATAGCTCAGTTGGGAGAGCGCTTGCATGGCATGCAAGAGGTCCTCGGTTCGATCCCGTGTAGCTCCACCAAATTTCATTTTCAAAATTCTCTAATATTCTATATAAAAGCATATTCAAAAAATTGTAATCTTTTTGGTAGTGATAAAGGTTATATTTATAAAAATGTTATATAAAAAATTATTTTTATTTTGGTTATTGATTTCTATCGGGATTGTAGGTTGTAGTTCATTCTCATTTGAGACAAATTTAAATCAACAAAAATTTTCTGAATATTTTAATGTTGCAAATATTCAAGTTTATAACAATGCAGAGTTGCATGAACTTAATTATATTGATATAGGAACAGTAGAAGGTATATCTTGCCAGGTTAAACCTGATGACCCTCGAGCTTCGTATCCAGAGGCAAGGCAAGAAGCTAGAAAAAAAGCTGCTGAAATGGAAGCCAATGGAATTGTATATTCGACATGTATAGAATTAGAGAATACTCTAGGGTGTGAATCAAGTGTATCTTGTTACGCACGAGCTATATATGTAAAGGATAACAATTAATATGAGTAATGTAGATAAAAAAGTAGTATTGGAGCCAATAGGCTATATAGAAACACCTTTTGATGAAAAGTTTGCAGTTCCTAGACAAAGTGTTTTGATTAAACATGGAAAGTTTGTAATTCATTTTTATGAACCATACAATCAAGCTAGTGCATTTGTAGGGATTGATGATTTTTCCCATATTTGGGTAACATTTATTTTTAATAAAATAGAAGAACACAGAAGCTTTTCTGCAAGAGTAAGACCCCCAAGATTAGGAGGTAATATTTACAAAGGCGTTTTTGCATCAAGAAGTCCTTTTAGACCAAATCGTTTGGGTTTATCTGTATTAAAAATAAAAAGTGTTATTAATGATAATGAGAAGATTTCAATTGAAGTTGAAGGGGCTGATATTGTTAATGGTACTCCGATTTTTGATATAAAGCCTTATATTGAATTTACAGATAGTATTCCTAATGCCATAAGTGGTTATGCTGCAAATACCCCATCATTAGTTGACGTTAATTTTTCAGAACAAGCTCTATTAGATCTAGAAAGAATTAGCATTGATGAGTTTAAAGAATTGATAGTAGATGTTTTATCCCAAGATCCTAGACCTGCGTATAAACAAATTAGGGACGATAAGGGTAGAGAATATGGTGTAAAATTATATGGTCATAATGTTAAATGGATAATGAAAGATAATTCAGTGTTTGTTACAACTATAGGATAGTAAAGATATAATGCTTGACATAAAGATAGATATTCATACACATACTGTTGCAAGTACTCATGGTATGAGTACTATAGATGAATATGTAAGATATGCCAAAAAATATGGATTTCAGATGATTGGTATTTCCGATCATGGTCCAGAAATAATTGATGCACCAAAACTTATGCATTTTTATGTATTACCTTCAATACCTAGAATTGTTGATGATATTGCTATATTAAGAGGTATTGAAGCAAATATTCGCCCTAATGGTTCTATAGATGTAACTCCAAGAATTCGCAAGAGTGTTGATTATATATTAGCAGGTTTTCATAACGATGTTTATAAATCATCAGATTATGATATTGTTCATAATACAGATACCTTAATAAAGGTTATTGAAGAATGCAATGTAGATGTTATTTCTCATCCTGGTAATAAAAATTATCCAATTGATTATAGAGCAGTTTGTTTAGCTGCAAAAGAGTATAATGTAGCTTTAGAAATTAATGGAAGTACTTCTGTATTTTCAAGAATTGGGAGTCATGATAACTGTGTAGCTATTGCAAAAATTATAGCTGAAGTTGGATGTAATATAATCATCGGGTCAGACGCCCATATTTGTTATAATCTCGGTAAATTTGATGAATGTTACCGTGTTCTAAATGAAGCCAATAAAGATTTTGTTTATGAAGATTTAATTATTAATACCAACATAGACAAACTTCTTTCATTTTTAGAAAGAAGAGGTCATAAACGAATAACAGAGTTTGATAAATTACGTTGATTAAAAAATTAGTTTCGTTTTCGTAGTTTTATTTTAACTTTATAATCTTGCTTTTGCGTTCTTTTTAACATACATTTCGCACTTAAAATTTGACAATTATTCTTTGAAAGATTGTGTG
>JBJFGR010000126.1:0-34009 GCA_051892875.1 Succinivibrionaceae bacterium | reverse complement strand
AATATTTTAGATATTATAAACTATTTATATATTTAATAAAACTGTTATTTACCCTTTTATATGTAATCCTTGAAAACCTACTCAATTCAAATAAAGGGTAGTTTTTTTTAATTAATAAATCTAGTACTAAAGATCATTGAAGTTGTATAATACGGATATTATACGATTTATGAGAGAAATTCTTAATTATGTCAAAGGTGTTTTTTATAACTGGAACAGATACTGATGTGGGAAAGACTTTTTCTGCCAATGTATTAGAAAATCAATTAGTTAAAAAAGGTTTTAAAGTTATTCCATATAAACCCATTGTTGCAGGTTTTACAAATGGCCATAATGCTGATTTGGATGGTCATATAAAAGCTTGTAATCTTCAAAGAGAACCATTTGATATTACAACATATTCATATTTAGAGCCTATAGCCCCCCATATTGCAGCAAAAAAAAATAATAATCCTATAAATTTAATTAAATTATCTCAAAAATTAACTGAACTAAAAGCAGAGAAACCTGACTATATAATAATAGAAGGTGCAGGTGGTTGGTTGCTACCAATAAATGAAAAGCAAACTCTTGCTGATTGGGAAGATTTAAAGGATATAGGTATTATAATCGTTGTAGGTATGAAACTAGGGTGTTTAAATCATGCTCTATTAACTGCTGAATCGATATTATCAAAGGGATACAAACTAGAAGGCTTTATAGCTAAACAATTAAGTGCCGAGTCTATGCTATATCAAGAGGAAAATTTAGATACTTTAAAGCAAGTTATGCCTTGTAAATTTATTTGTGAAATACCATATATTGAAAGTGGAGATTATAGGGATATTGATATAGAAGTTGATTTATAACAATTGCATTTATTAATTATCTAAAAAGGAAAATTGTTTTATGATAAGAATTATTTTTTATGCATTAACTATGGCTGGCATACTTTTAGTGGTTAATGTTATTGCAGTTATAGTAATGAATATTTTGGGAATAAATATTAGTGGTGGAAGTTATGGAGCACTATTCTTCTTTTCATTAATCATTGGTATGTCTGGTTCATTGATAAGTTTGTTTTTGTCAAAGACAATGGTTAAGAGAAGTATGGGGGTGCATGTGATCACAAATCCATCTAATCAAGCAGAAAAATGGTTATTAGAAACTATTTCAGGCTTAGCTCGTGCAAAAGGGGTAAAAATGCCCGAAGTTGGAATATATCAATCTCCTGATATGAATGCTTTTGCTACAGGATGGAATAAGAATAACGCTTTAGTTGCTGTAAGTACAGCTTTATTAGATAAAATGGAACAAGATGAAATTGAAGCGGTTTTAGGACATGAAATGTCGCATGTTGCAAATGGTGATATGGTTACAATGTGTTTATTACAAGGTATATTAAATACATTTATTACATTTATATCGTATATATTGGCACAGATTATATTAGGGGCATTAAGAGGTAATAATAGAGAAAGTAATAATGGTTTTAGCTATTATTTAATAGTTCATGTTTTGCAAATGATTTTAGGATTTTTAGCTAATATCGCAGTATGTGCATTTTCAAGATGGAGAGAATATAGGGCTGACGCTGGTTCTGCTAAAGTTTTAGGTGCCAGGTCTATGATTAAGGCTCTAGAAAGATTGGGCAATATGAAAAATGTAGAAGAGGAAAAACCAGAAGGTGTTCAAGCTCTATGCGTTAATAGTTTTTCAATAAATTCTTTATTTGCAACACATCCACCTTTAGAAGATAGAATAAAAGCTTTAAAAAAATTATAATATAGATATAGTAGATTTAAACTTAGTTTAAATATTCTTAAAAATCGCCTCACTGGCGATTTTTTTGTATGTTGAGTGATGAAAAAGTCTTAATAGAGCAAAATGAAAATGCTATTTTTGGGTAAAATGTATCTTAGTTTAAAACCTTGGGATTTAAATGAATCATATGGTTGTAGTTTGTTAGGAATTTGAAGAAGCACCATAGAATTATAAAACAAGCCATAAATATTTTTCTAAGGATGTGAATAGGTATTAGAAAAGTTGTAGGTATAAAAAGAACTAAAATCAAAGAATTATTAATATATAAAAAAATTATCGTATCGGTTATATACTAAAATATAACTAATTTTTTTTTAAAATTCCTCTTGATGGATTTTTTATCTTTGACTTATAAAAAAAATTTAATAATAATGGTTTGTTTTAACTAAAAAAGCCTAGCAATGCTAGGCTTTTTGATGTTAATCTTAATAGATTCTAAAGATTAAATTAACCGTTAACCTTCTTCATGTGAGCGATTAATTCAAGAACCTTGTTAGAGTAACCGATTTCGTTATCGTACCAAGAAACAACCTTAACGAAAGTATCTGTTAAAGGAATACCAGCCTTAGCATCGAAAATAGAAGTGTTTGTGTTACCTAAGAAGTCAGAAGAAACAACTGCATCTTCAGTGTAACCTAAAACGCCCTTTAATGAACCTTCAGAAGCAGCCTTCATAGCAGCACAAATATCTTCGTACTTAGCAGGCTTTTCTAAGTTTACAGTTAAGTCAACTACAGAAACGTCAAGAGTAGGAACACGCATTGACATACCAGTTAACTTACCGTTTAATTCAGGGATAACCTTACCTACAGCCTTAGCAGCACCAGTAGATGAAGGGATGATATTACCAGCAGCAGCACGACCACCTCTCCAGTCCTTTAATGATGGACCATCTACAGTCTTTTGAGTTGCAGTAGTAGAGTGAACTGTAGTCATTAAACCGTCCTTGATACCCCAATTGTCGTTTAAAACTTTAGCAATTGGTGCTAAACAGTTTGTTGTACAAGAAGCGTTAGAAACGAATTGAGTACCCTTTTCATATTTGTCAAAGTTAACGCCACATACGAACATTGGAGTGTCGTCCTTTGATGGAGCTGACATAACTACGTACTTAGCACCAGCATCGATATGAGCTTGAGCCTTTTCCTTAGTTAAGAATAAACCAGTTGATTCAACTACGTATTCAGCACCAACATCGCCCCAAGCTAATTCAGCAGGGTTCTTGCATGCAGTTACGCGAATCTTCTTACCGTTAACGATTAACTGTGAGTTTTCTACGTCTGCTTCAATTGTGCCGTTGAACTGACCATGCATTGTATCGTACTTTAACATATATGCTAAGTAGTCTACTGGGCACAAGTCATTAATACCTACGATTTCGATATCGTCACGGTTTTCAACTGCAGCACGGAATACGAAACGGCCGATACGACCGAAACCATTAATACCAACTTTAATTGTCATTTTACTTTTCCTAATATCTAGTTTGTAACTTTAAAATTAAACCTTTGTTAATTTTATTCTTTTATGATTTTTAGTCAACAAATTTTGTTTAAAAAATCATAAAAAACTACTAATCCTCTAATGACGTTTTGGTTATATTCGTCCCTAAAGATGTTCAAATTATAATCTAATTATGATTTTTAAACAAGTTTGTAATTTTAGTATGTTCTTTTTTTTCTAAAATTTTACAAAAACTACATTTTGAATTACTGAAGAAAAAGTTTGAGCTTTGTTTCAATTATTTTTTTAAATTATAAAATAAAACGTTTTTGTTAAAAATATTTAAAGTATTTAGTGATATATTTATAAAATCTGTTAAAATATATGCTATAAAAATAGAAATTTTAATGAAGATGTTAATAGGAAACTTATATGTCTGATATAATTGAGCAAATTGCTTCAGTTTGCGGTATAGCAAATGACTATATAGATGCAGCTGGTCAGCATGTTACTATAGCTAGAGAACATAAAATTGAATGTTTAAAAGCCTTAGGTTATAAAGTTGATGACGAAGTTAGTTTAGCTGCTAAGTTTAATGAAGAACAGGATTTATTGTTTACATCAGGTGCTGAGCCTGTTTATGTAATCAATGAAAATAAGAATATTGAAATTACTCTAAGGGTTACAGAGAATGAAGCTAACAATGTAATTTCATACACTGTAAAACTAGAAGATGGTTCTGAAACTAAGGGCGAATTCAAATTAGATTTAGCTACTAGATTAAATTCACGCAATGTTAATGGAAAAGAATACATTGAGTATAAGACAAATATAGAGAATCGTTTCCCATTAGGTTATCACGATATTCAATTTTCAACTGTTGAACGCACTTTATCAGACATAAGATTAATTGTTACTCCTGTTTCTTGTTACAAGCCTCAAGCTATTCGCGACGGTAAGAAGGTATGGGGACCTAGTGTTCAGTTGTATACTCTACGTAGTTCAAATAACTGGGGTGTTGGTGATTTTTCAGATTTAAGAGCTTTGATTATTAAGTTGTCTGAAAATGGGGCTGGTTTTGTTGGTATTAACCCAATTCATGCAGCTTATCCTTCAAATCCAGATTCTGCAAGTCCATATAGTCCGTCATCTCGTCGTTGGTTAAATGTTATTTATATCAACGTAGAAGATACTTATGAATATCGTGAAAGTAGAGATATTAGAGCAGATGTAAACACAAGAACATTCCAGAAGAAATTAGCAGATTTGCGTAATTTAGAATACGTGGATTACAAAGCTGTAATGGATTTAAAGTTACCTATTTTAAAGAGATTATATGATTCATCAACAATAAAGGATGGTCGCTCAAATAGAGGTAAGGCTTATAAGAAGTTCGTGACTGAAGGTGGCGAATCTCTATTACAGATGGCTACATATGATGCTATGATGAATTCTTTCTATTTAGAAGGAAAGAATGCATGGGGATGGCCTGTATGGGATCCAATGTATAGAAAATACAATCTTCCTTTTGTAAAGATTTGGCAAGAATCTCATGAAGAAGAAATAAATTTCTTTATGTACTTGCAGTTCTTGGCAGATGAGCAGTTAGAGTTAGCTCATCAAGAAGCTAAGAAACGTGGTATGACTGTAGGTATTTATCGTGATTTAGCTGTTGGTGTAAGCAGTGGTTCTGAAGAAATATGGGCCAATGGTGATGTTTATTGTACCAAAGCATCAGTTGGTGCTCCACCAGATCCGTTAGGTCCATTAGGACAGAATTGGGGTTTACCTCCGATGTCACCTAGAAAATTAGTAGAATATAAATATCAACCGATTGTTGAATTATTTAGATCTAATATGCAACATTGTGGTTCTTTGAGAATTGACCATGCAATGTCTTTACTACGTTTATGGTGGGTTCCGCCTGAGGCTTCTGCAAAGAATGGTGTGTATGTTTACTATAGAGTGCATGATTTAGTCGGTATTTTAGCTCTAGAATCTCATCGAAATGAATGTTTGATTATTGGTGAGGATTTAGGTACTGTACCTGATGAAATGAAGAGTATCTTAAAGGATGCAGGTATTCATTCGTATAAGATTTTCTTCTGGGAAAAAGCTCAGGATGGCGGTTTTATATCTCCAAAAGATTATGTTGAGCAAGCTATGAGTGCTTTATCAACACATGATATGCCGACAATCGTAGGTTGGTGGAATCACTCTGATTTAGAACTAGGTAAGAGTTTGGGGTTATATACTGATGAGAATGTAAAAAATATCGGAGATGCGCGTTATGCTGATCAATCTCGTATTTTAGATAGTTTGCATTGGCACAAAGTAATCCCAGATAATGTTCCATATGATGGAAGAAACTGCCCAATCACAAAGGAATTAAGTGAAGGTATGCAGATTCATATGTGTAAGGGAAGTTGTGCGTTATTTAGTACTCAGATAGAAGATTGGTTAGGAATGGATAAGCCTGTTAATGTTCCTGGAACTTCTTCTGAATATCCAAATTGGAGACGTAAGTTGTCAAAGAATATAGATGATATTTTTAATGATAAAGATATTATCGAATTATTAAGAAAAATGACTCTTGCTCGTGAAGAAGTAAGTTCTAAGTAATATTATTTAGTATTTGATTTATTAAAAACTCTGCATATTGGGAAACAATAATTTTGCAGAGTTTTTTTATTTTAAAATAAAAAAATAAGATATGGTTCTCTATTTTTAACAATTTGTTATGCTTTTTGTTTGTTATAAAAAAAATAAATGCATACAATAACAAGTAATATTAATGAATTATTTCATGATATTATGAATAATAGTGTTATTTATAATTAATTATAGATAGGATTTTGAACAAAATATAAATAATGATAAAAATATCATGGCTATTATGGTTAATAAGTGAGGAATTTTTGAATGCTTAGCGATGTGTTAAATAATGCAACTCTTGCAAAGCCGTTTGAGGTGTTAGGTTTACAAAGAAAAGAAGAAGGTAAGCCTGGGTTTAAGTTGACAGCTTGGTTGCCAGGTGCTCTTGCTGTAGAAGTAAAATCTATAGATGGAAAGAAGCACTTAGGCGATATGACTGTTGTTGATAAAGATGGCTTGTTTGAATTGGACTTTCCACAAGCAAACCAAGAATTCTATTATAGTTTTCAAGTTAAATATCAAGATTCTATAGTAAAGGTAATTGACCCTTATCAGTTTAGAGAACAGGCTTTCTATGGTTTGTCAACCATGAGATTAGAACCTGAAAATCTGTATAAGACATTAGGGGCTCAATTAATTGAAATTGAAGTTGAAGGCGTAAAAATTAAAGGTGTAAGATTTGCAGTGTATGCACCTTCTGCAAGTAATGTAAGTGTAATTGGTGATTTTAATTTCTGGGATGGTCGACGTCATCCAATGGCACGTAGTTTATTGGGACATTGGGTTTTATTTGTTCCTGAATTAACTGAGGGTGAAAGATATAAGTATGAATTAAAGGATCCAATGGGTAATCGTTTGCCTCACAAAGCTGACCCAGTTGGTTTTTATGCTGAACAATATCCATCATTTGCATCTGTTGTGTATGATCAAAAGAAATATGAGTGGAATGATGGTGATTGGATAAAGAGCCAGTACAATGATAAATTAAAGCAGCCAATGTCTATTTATGAAATGCACTTTGCGTCATGGAAGAGACATGAAGATGGTACAAGTTTAAGTTATCGTGAAATGGTTGATGAACTTATACCTTACGTAAAGGAAATGGGATATACTCATATTGAGTTACTTCCAATAATGGAGCATCCATTTGATGGTTCATGGGGTTATCAACCAATAGGTCTTTTTGCACCAACTAGCCGTTTTGGTTCAGCTGATGATTTCAAGTATTTTGTTGATAAATGTCACCAAGAAAATATAGGGGTTATTTTAGACTGGGTACCAGCACATTTTCCATCAGACTCACATGGTTTAGCACGTTTTGATGGTACACCTGTATATGAATATGAAGATCCTCGTCGTGGATGGCATCCTGATTGGAATTCATATATTTATGATTTCGGTAGAGATACAGTACGTCAATTTTTAGTTGCAAGTGCACTATTTTGGTTAGATAATTACCATATTGATGGTTTGCGTGTAGATGCTGTTGCATCAATGTTGTATTGGGATTACTCACGTAAAGCTGGTGAATGGGTTCCAAATGTTGATGGTGGTAATCATAATTATGAAGCTATTAGTTTATTAAGATGGGTTAACGAAGAAGTTTATAAAAAGTATCCTTATGCAATGACTATAGCTGAAGAATCCACTGCTTTTGCTGGCGTTTCAAGACCTACTTATACAGGTGGTTTAGGTTTTGGATTTAAGTGGAACATGGGATGGATGCATGACACACTTGAATACATGAAGAAAGATCCTATCTATCGTAAGTATCATCATAGTGAAATGACTTTCTCAATGATTTATGCTTATGATGAAAACTTTATTTTATCAATTTCTCATGACGAAGTTGTTCATGGCAAGTTATCAATGCTTTACAAAATGCCTGGTAACGAATGGGAACAAGCAGCTAATTTACGTGCCTTTATGGGATATATGTATGCTCACCCTGGTAAGAAGCTGAATTTTATGGGTACAGAATTTGCACAATCAGCTGAATGGAATCATGATAGCCAATTACAGTGGTGGTTACTACAATTTGACAAGCATCAAGGACAGAAGAAGTTGATTCAAGATTTGAATAAACTTTATAAGTCTGAGCCTGCATTGTATAATGCTGATTATGATAAAGGCGGTTTCCTATGGTTAGACCATAGTGATTATCAGAATAGTGTATTTGCCCTAATGCGTCGCGATGATAAACAAGAAAATGAAGTAATAGTTGTAAGCAACTTTACTCCAACACCTCATAAGGAATATCGTTTAGGCGTACCTAAGAAAGGCACATATGAAGTTATTTTAAATACAGACAGTAAATATTATTGGGGTAGTAATTACGATTTAGGTGGTTTAACATTCCAAGCAAGTGATGTTTCTTGGCATGGTCAATACCATTCAATTTTAATTAACTTACCACCTTTGGCAACTGTATTTATTAAACGAATAGGAGATTAATTTGAGATATGAGCAATAATAAGTTCATGCTCAAATCAGGTTCTGAGGCCCCACTAGGGGCCTTATTGCTTGATGGCGGCTGTAATTTTAGTGTATGGGCACCAGAAGCAAGTGGTGTAACTATTGTTTTATTTACTACTGAAGAAGAAGAAATTTGTCGTATTCCATTAAAGTGTAAAATTAATGGGATTTGGTATGGTTTTATAACAGGTGTTGAAGCAGGTCAGTTATATGCTTATTCTGTTGATGGAAAAAATTCTCCAAAAGATGGGGTAGTTTTTGATAGTAGTAAATTATTAATTGACCCCTATGCTAAAAGATTAAATCGACCAATGATTTGGAATTATGATTTATATTTACATGATTCTAATAAATTTTTAAGTAAATCAGTAGTTGTGGACGATAACGATTTTGATTGGCAAGGAGTAAAAAAACCTAGAATTACTAGAGATAAAGTAATTTTATATGAAACACATGTAAAGGGTTTTACAAAACTTCACCCTGAAATACCTGAAGATATTAGAGGTACATATTTAGGTTTTGCTCATCCTATTGTAATTTCCTATTTGAAAGAATTAGGAGTTACTGCTATACAGTTTATGCCAATATACAGTAAAATGAGTGAATCACGTCTTATTGATTTAGGTTTGTCAAATTATTGGGGCTATAATCCTATAAACTTTATGTCACCAGAACCATCATATGCAAAGGATGATCCTGTAACAGAGTTTAAGACTATGGTTCGTGAATTACATAGAGCTGGTATAGCTGTAATACTTGATGTTGTATATAATCATACTGCAGAAGGTGGTTATGGTGGACCTAATGTTTCATTTAGGGGGTTTGATAACAGAAATTATTATGTTTACGAGCAGAATAGTGATAAATCCTCTAATTATGAAGCAACAACAAATGTAACTGGATGTGGTAATAGTTTTAATGTATCAAGTGAACCTGGTTTAAGAATGGTTTTAGATTCATTAAGGTATTGGTTAACAGAAATGCAAGTTGATGGTTTTAGATTTGACTTAGCAGTAACTGTAGCTCGAGAAACTACACCTTATGTATTTAATTCATTTGAAACTCATGGCACTTTTTTTAAAGCGGTTCAAGCGGATCCAATAATCAATAAAGCAATATTAATTGGGGAACCATGGGATATTGGAGGTTTTGGTTACAGAGTTGGTCAATTCCCGGCATTGTGGAGTGAACAAAATGACAGGTATCGTGATACTGTAAGATCATTTTGGAGAGGTGATCCTGGTTGCATGGGAGAATTTGCTACAAGATTATTAGGTTCAAGGGATATCTACCCTAAAAATTTACGTTCTATAAATTCATCTGTAAATTTTGTGAGTTATCATGATGGTTTCACATTAGAAGATGTTGTTAGTTATAACGAGCGACATAACGAAGCTAACATGGAAGATAATAGAGATGGTACTAATAACAATGTGTCTTGTAACTGGGGTGAAGAGGGGCCTACAAAAAATCCTGCAATATTATTAAAGAGAGCTTTAGTAAAAAGAAACATGTTAACCACTGTTTTATTATCTCAAGGTATTCCTCATTTTGTAGCAGGTGATGAAATTTGTAGAACACAGAAAGGTAATAATAACGCTTACTGTCAAGATAATGAAATAAGTTGGGTTGATTGGAATATTACCCCTGAAAAGAAAGATTTTTATCGTTTTGTAAAACTATTGATAAGCATTAGATTAAGTTCTAAAGTGTTTACTAATTTGAGATTAAAGGATGATGATTTTCTTTTAGATGGTACTGGTAAACATGAAGTTAATTGGTACCATCCTAGTGGATATCCATTAGTAGATAGTGATTGGCACTCGCCTATGGCCCAAGTATTTATGTTGGATATAGGTGATTATGGTAGTAATGGTGAACGCTGGTTGATGATGTTTAATGCAAGTAGATATGATATTTGTTTCCATCTTCCTGATGCTGTTGAAGGCATGCGTTGGAGTGCTGTTTTAGATACATCTGAGTCTACAGGTGTGCCAAGAAGTTTTAATGATAAAAGTGGGTTAATTCCAGTTTGTTGTTCTCAAAGTATTAAGTTATTAAAACAAGTGGAAGAGTCTTCAAAGGAATTATACGACAATAATGTAGATTCATTAGCTACATTTGCCAATGTCCATTCACCAGTTAAATCAGCAAAAGATTTTGGTTACATGTTGGGGCATGCTAAATATTTACCTAAGAAAAATAGAAAATTACCAAAATCAGCTTTTGGTTTTAAAAAGGAAAAGGCTTCATTTTTTAAAGAAAAATCCACAAAATTCTAATATCAAAGAAGAATAGAATAAATCAAAACCATATCATACCTAGTTTGTGTATGATGTGGTTTTATATCTTCATCCAATTATATTCAATAAGATAGATGAATGGAACGTTTACAATAAAGTAATATTATTATCTTTTTTTTATTTAACTTTTGTAAACGTTCTTTTGTTTTTTTCTTGTTTTTTATATTTTAATAATTTACAACAATAGGATTAATACTATAAGGTATAATTTTATCTTCTGAAATTTTTGGTAATGGAGCTTTTTTAGAAAACTCTTCATAAAGTCTTATTGTTAACGGTTTGTTAAATTCAGAAATACCTTTTAATAATAATGAATTAAAAAATTCTAAACCTTTATTGGTTATAGGTGTCATGTATTTAACGTCGTATTTATTATCAATTTTCGTTAATTCTGCAGCTAAATTTATGGCATCTTCAAATGTACCTATTTTATCAATAAGACCAATATTTAATGCTTGTTTGCCAGTATATATTTTTCCTTGTGCAATTTTATCGACATCATTGACACTCATATTTCTAGATTTAGATACAAATTTTAAAAATCTTAAATATGTATTATCTATGTTTAGCTGAATAACTCTTTTTGCATTATCAGACATTTTCTTTAAAGGTGAGGTGTCTGATTGATCATCGATTGCAACACCATCATAGTAAATACCAAAATTATTTATAATATTTTGGATAGACCCAGTGATTGCAAGAACTCCTATTGAGCCTGTAATGGTAGACTCTTGAGCCACAATTTTATCAGCAATAGTAGAAATCCAATAACCACCAGATGCTGTCATACCTGACATATAAACAATGATTTTTCTATTTTTACAACTATTTTTAAAATGCAATAATTCTCTACGAATAGCTTCAGATGCAATAACTTCGCCACCTGGGGTATTTAGGTAAAGTACTAAAGCTTTAACTTTAGGGTTTTCTGTGGCTTTTTTTATTAAAGGTAAAATATTATTACTTGCAAAATCTGTTTCTTCATCACTGTAAGAAGAAATTTCACCTATGCCATAAATAACAGCTATTTGATTATTTTTAAAAGCTTTGTTTGGTTTTCTAAAGTGACTTAAGTAATCTTTATAAGAGATACTTTTTAGTTGGTATTCGTTTAGGTCTTTATTTTTTTCTAATTTTGTTTTTGTTTCTGATGCTACTCTTCTTATAAAATTGTAATAAGAAATATGATCGCTAATTAATCCATCTTTTTTAGCTACGAATGTAAAATATCCTTTGTTTTCATTTAACTTCTTATAGAATTTATCTGAAGCTAATAAATAATCATTTATATTGATATTTTTGTTCTTTGAAAGAATTATTCCATATTGGCTCCATAAATCGTTAATGATAACTTGGTATTCTTCTTTTACCCAAGGACTCATATTATTTCTATTATATGGTTCTGTAGCACTTTTATGGGTACCTGCTTTGGGAGTGTATATATCTAATTTAATTAGATCTAAGAAATCTTTAAAGAATAAAGTTTTTAAAGAAATACCATCAAATTCAATAGTTCCGAAAGGATCCATATATATATTATCAGCATATGATGCTAGAAGGTAAGTAGATTGATTGAAACTATGAGTGAAGAAATAAATTTTTTTACCAGATTTTTTAAAATTAGCAAAAGATTTTTCTAAATTCTTAATTATATCAAGGCGAACGTAATTCATATTTTCAGCATTGATTACTACTGCTTTTATATTGTTATCTTTTGAAGCTATATTTAAAGTATCAATAATATCCTGGAAGTAAACATAATTAAATTTTTTTTTATTGTTTATTGATTCTATAAATTCTTTTGTTGGATTAGAAATATAAGGTCGATCTTGGATAGTTTCATCTATATTTATTGTTATTATCTGATTAGATAAGTTGTCTTTTGTTTTATCATTTTTATTAGAACCTAATGAATTAATACCAATTATTATAGATATAAAAAAAGTGACACAAACTATAATAAAACATAAAATAAATATTGAGTTTATTACGAAATTACGAAAATAGGTTATAAAACCACCTATTCTATCAAGAATTTTTAAAAATGACATATTTTGAACAATCCTGTAAAAAAGTTTATTAGCATTATATCTATTAATATATAAGTAGTTTTTTATGAATTTTAAAATTTTGTGATATTTTTCACATTTGATTTAAAAGAATAATACTATAAAATACTGATAAAAGTAAAAAAAATCTTTACCAATAGACAAAAATTCTTTATAATTCAATCGCAAAATTACCCCATTATTTATTTTGATGTGAGAGGTTTTGCCATGTTAAGAATTGCTCAAGAAGCTCTAACATTCGATGATGTTTTGTTAGTTCCAGCTCACTCAGTTGTTCTTCCAAATACTGCTGATTTACGCACAAATTTAACTGCTAATATTACTTTAAATATTCCAATGGTATCCGCTGCTATGGATACAGTAACAGAATCAAGGCTTGCAATAGCATTAGCTCAAGAAGGTGGCTTAGGATTTATTCACAAGAATATGTCTATAGAAAAGCAGGCTGAAGAAGTTAAAAAGGTTAAAAAGTTCGAAAGTGGTGTTGTTGTAGACCCTATAACAGTTCATCCCGAAACAACTCTGGCTGAAATTGTAGCATTAACTCATAAGAATGGTTTTGCTGGTTATCCTGTTGTAGATGCTGATGGCGACTTAATGGGTATTATTACAGGTAGAGATGTTCGCTTTGTTACAGATTTAACAAAGAAAGTATATGAAATCATGACACCAAAGGAAAGATTGGTAACTTGTCATGAAAACGCTTCTCGAGAAGAAGTGCAAGCTCTGATGCAGAAGAATCGTATTGAAAAGGTTCTTGTTACAGATGAAAAATTCCACTTAAAAGGTATGATTACTGTAAAAGACTTCCAAAAAGCAGAACGCAAACCAAATGCATGTAAGGATGCTTTAGGAAGACTTCGTTGTGGTGCTGCCGTTGGTGCTGGTGCTGGTAACGAAGAACGTGTTAAGGCTTTGGTTGAAGCTGGTGTTGATGTGTTATTGATTGATTCATCACATGGACATTCACAGGGCGTTTTGGATCGTATTAAGGCTACACGTGAAGCATATCCAAATATTGAAATTATTGCAGGTAATGTAGCAACAGCAGCTGGTGCTGTTGCAGTTGCAGAGGCAGGAGCAAATACTGTAAAAGTAGGTATTGGTCCAGGTTCAATATGTACAACAAGAATTGTAACAGGTTGTGGTGTGCCTCAAATTACAGCTATTTCTAATGCTGTTGATGCTTTAGCAGGTTCTAATATAAAGGTTATTGCTGATGGTGGTATCCGTTATAGTGGTGATATTGCCAAAGCTATTGTTGCTGGTGCAAACTTAGTTATGGTTGGCTCAATGTTCGCAGGAACAGAAGAAGCTCCAGGTGAGGTTGAATTATATCAAGGTCGTTCATTTAAGTCCTATCGTGGTATGGGTTCTTTAGGTGCTATGGCTAAGGGATCTGCTGATCGTTATTTCCAAAGTGATAATGCTGCTGATAAACTTGTTCCTGAAGGTATTGAAGCTCGTGTTCCATACAAGGGTTTTTTGAAGCAGATAATTCATCAGCAAATGGGTGGTTTGCGTTCGGCCATGGGTCTTACAGGCTGTGCAACTATTGATGATTTACGTACTAAGGCTGAGTTTGTTCGTATCACTGGAGCTGGTATCAAGGAATCACATGTTCACGATGTAACCATTACAAAAGAAGCTCCAAATTATCGTATCTAATTCAATTTAAGAGAAAGCTAGGATGTAGTAAGTTATTACAACAATATCCTAGCTTTTTAGTTATTTTAGGAAAAATAATGACTGAACAAAATATTCATAATGAAAAGATTTTAATTTTAGATTTCGGTTCTCAAGTAACTCAATTAATAGCTCGTAGAGTGCGTGAAATTGGTGTTTACTGTGAGTTATGGGCTTGGGACGTTACAGAAGAACAAATTAAGGAATTTAATCCTAATGGTATTATTTTATCAGGAGGTCCTGAATCTGTAACAGCTGAAAATTCACCAAGAGCACCTAAATATGTTTTTGAGGCAGGTGTACCTGTTTTAGGTATATGTTATGGGATGCAAACAATGGCTGAACAATTAGGCGGTAAAGTTCAAGGTTCAGATAAGCGAGAATATGGTTATGCTCTTGTAACAAATGATGAAGAAGATAATCCTTTATTTAAAGATATTTGTGATAAGTTAGAAGGTGATGTAAAACAGCTTGAAGTATGGATGAGTCATGGTGATAAAGTAACTGAATTACCTTCTGGTTTTAAGGTTGCTGCGCATACTGCTACATGTCCGTATGCGGCTATGTTAGATAAAAAAAATAATTTTTATGGTGTTCAATTTCACCCAGAAGTTACTCACACAAAGAGTGGAGAAAAGATGCTTGAAAACTTTGTAAAAGGTATTTGTAATTTACAAGGTTTATGGTCACCTGATGCAATTATTGAAGATGCTGTAGCAAAAATTAGAGCTAAAGTTGGTGATAACAAAGTAATGTTGGGATTATCTGGAGGTGTAGATTCTTCAGTTACTGCATTATTATTACATAAAGCAATTGGTGATAAATTAACATGTGTATTTGTAGATAACGGATTGTTACGTTTAAATGAAGGTACACAAGTTAGAGAAATGTTTGGTGATAAATTTGGGTTAAATATTGTTTATGTTGATGCGGAAGAACGTTTCTTATCTGCTTTAAAAGGTATTAGTGACCCAGAAGCAAAGCGTAAGACAATTGGTAAAGTGTTTATCGATGTCTTTGCTGATGAAGCCAGAAAATTAACAGATGTTAAGTTTTTGGCACAGGGTACTATTTATCCAGATGTAATTGAATCAGCAGCTTCAAAAACAGGTAAAGCTCATGTTATAAAATCTCATCATAATGTAGGTGGTTTACCTCCTGATTTGAAATTCTCTTTAGTAGAACCTTTAAGAGAACTATTTAAAGATGAAGTTCGTAAGGTTGGTCTTGCTCTAGGTTTACCATATGATATGCTTTATCGTCATCCTTTCCCTGGCCCTGGTTTAGGTGTTCGTGTATTGGGTGAGGTAAAGAAAGAATATTGTGATTTATTACGTCAAGCTGATGCAATCTTTATAGAAGAACTTTATAAATCTGAATGGTATCATAAGGTTTCACAAGCTTTTGTTGTATTTTTACCAGTACGTTCTGTTGGGGTTATGGGAGATGGTAGAAGATATGATTATGTCGTATCTTTAAGAGCTGTTCAAACAATAGATTTTATGACGGCCCATTGGGCTGAATTGCCATATTCCTTGTTAGGTAAAGTTTCAAATCGTATTATTAATGAAATTAATGGTATTAGTCGTGTAGTTTACGATGTTTCAGGTAAACCTCCAGCAACTATTGAGTGGGAATAATTTTAATTAATATTAAAAATGATCTGAAAAAAATTCAGGTCATTTTTTTTTTTTTTTTTGAAAAATTATTTGATATTATGAGAACCGTTGTAGTTACTATAGAAATTCACAAAGGTGCACCTACTGAAGATAGGTGCTAATGTATTAAAAATACGTAAAGTACATTATAATGTATCAAATTAAAAAAATAATGAAACAATCAATTTTGATTCTTTTTTAGTGCAATCGCTTTTGTTCAGGAATATTTAGACATTTTCAATTAAAGAATGAGTATAAATCCAGTATTAGAACTACTAGAATTTTTAGAAGTAATTTGATTTATACGTTTGATAATTGAAATGAACTTAACTGAAAATAGTTGAAATTACAATTATTTAACATTAAACTATATCCTAGTTTACAGTTTTTTATATTAAGGTTCTTTTGATTGATTTGAAATATATATCAAAGTCATTCATCTCAAATATTATAGATGATACAAGTTTATTAAATAAAATTCTTCATGGTGAAACTAGTGAACATTTAGTTCAACTTGATAAAGACGAAAATTCTAAAATATATCTGACTAATGCTACCAAAAAGGCTTTTATAAAACTCCAAGAGGAAGCTAAAAGAGATGGTTTAAATTTACAAATAGCTTCGAGCTTTAGAGATTTTCAACGTCAAAAAGCAATTTTTGAAGCAAAGTATACTGGTAAAAAAATGGTGTTAGATAGAACTGAAAATCCTATAGATATATCAAATATGACAGATTTTGATAAGGTAAGGAGTATTTTAATTTTCAGTGCTATACCAGGTTTATCAAGGCATCATTGGGGGACGGATTTAGATGTGTATACTCCAAATACAATACCTATGAATGAACATTTAGAACTGACTAATAAGGAGTATACAGATGGTCACCAAAAACTATTAGCTATATGGTTGTCTGAAAATATGACAAAATATGGTTTTTTTAGACCTTATTCAGAAACAAAAGAAAATGCTTATTCATCTGAGTTGTGGCATATAAGTTATGCAGAAGAATCTGATTTATTTACCAATTTTCTAAACAAAGAAGAATCTCTTGATTTTTTGGAAAATCATGTAATATTAGGTAAAACTGCGTTAAAATCAATTATTGAATCTGAGTTTGAACAGCGTTTTAAGATATTTAGTAATAAGTTTTATATATCGACTCCTTTATTGCAAAAGTGAATGAAGTTAAAAATGCTCGCTTAAAACGTAGATATAGTAACGTTTATTGGTATATGAAGTACGTTTTTATAAATATTCAAGAAATAATTATAAAAATCTAAAAAATAGTGCTTTCGACAGGTTCTATAGCTCTTGAATAGAACGTTCAAAAATTCAGATAATTATGGACAAAATATGAAGAATCTTATTTCTTGTTTTTAGTTTTTGAATTCTCAGTTATTGTTTGTTTAATGCAGTGAACAGGACATACACTAATACACTTTGGAGAATTGTAAATACCTTTACATTCTGTACATAGATTTGGGTCTATTTCAAAAGTTTTTCCATTGAAGCTGATTGCCCCATGAGGGCAATCAGGTTCGCACATTTCACAATTAACACATTTTTGGGGAATAATATAACAACTCATTATGTTTTACCTATTTATTGTTTATTGGATTTCTTGTATTTTCACCTAAAGTGAATTTTCTAACAAGGATAGCCATATTAGCGTCTTCTTTAGGAAGATCTAATTTTAAGTAAACTATATGACCATCACCAGGTGCAATATTTATAGCTTCTCGTTTTTTATTAAACATTTGAGATAAAGTTATGACCATATTTTTATTTGGTGTTAGAACTTCGATTGTATTATTTACCTCGAAACGGTTTCTAACAGCGACTTCCCACAAATTATCATTAGTAACACCTAATACTTCACCTACAAATTGACTTTTATCAGATACGCTGTATCCGTAATCATAATTTTGGTAATCAGCGATAGGGTGACGTGCTAAAAAACCATCTGTATAACCTCTATGAGCAAGACTTTCAAGTTCAAGTTTTAAATCATCAATGTTGTTAATACCATTTACTGCCGCTTCGATAGCTCTTTTATAGACAGAAGCTGTTCGAGCACAGTAATAAAATGATTTTGTACGCCCTTCAATTTTTAAGGAATCAACACCAATTTCACATAGTTTTTTAACATGTTCAATAGCTCTTAAGTCTTTTGAATTCATAATATATGTGCCATGTTCATCTTCATCGCATGGCATCAACTCATCGACTCTTTTGGGTTCTTCAATCATATAACTATGTGGAGTGATTAAATCACTACCTAATGTAGGTTGAATCAAATCGCCGTTTTGATCCTCAATGCATTTTTTTATTTTATATTCCCATCTACAAGCATTTGTACAAGCACCTTGATTAGAATCGCGATGATTTAAATAGCCACTTAAAAGACATCTTCCAGAGTAGGCCATACAAAGAGCACCATGAACAAAAACTTCTAATTCAATATCTGGACATTCTTGGCGAATTTGAGAAATTTCATCAAGACTAAGTTCTCTTGATAAAATTATTCTACTTAAGCCAATTTTTTGCCAAAACTTTACTGCCATGTAGTTTATTGTATTTGCTTGTACAGAAAGATGTAGTGGCATATTTGGAAAATATTCACGTGCAATCATTATTAATCCTGGATCGGACATAATTAATGCATCAGGTTTTAATGCAACAACTTCTTTTAAATCTTGAACAAAAGTTTTTAACTTACTATTGTGTGGTTGAATATTTGTAACGACATATAGTTTTTTATTAAGATTATGTAATTCATTTATACCTTGTGCAAGATGTTCTAAGTCAAACTCATTATTGCGTACACGTAGGCTATAACGAGGTTGGCCAGCATATACTGCATCAGCCCCATATGCAGCCGCGTAGCGTAAATTTTTTAATGTTCCTGCAGGTGAGAGTAACTCAGGCTTGTGCATATTATTCTCCTAGATATTAGAAATTTTTAATACTTAAATGTCGGCTTCGCCACCAAATGCATCTATTAGAATAGGAATTACCTTGCAATATTCTCCAGCCATTAAAGTTAAATCCGCATCTAAAATAGCTGCAGGGTCATCGCTAACTGTTTTGTTTTCATCAACTATAGTGTCAGATAAACGAATACGCTTTATGTTAAAATTAGTATCAATGATAAATGAAATATCATCATTTACAGTTAAAGCTAGGCTTGTTACAACTTTTCCAGCATCTAAGTGAACTTTTATTTCATTACCTAATAAATCTTGTTTCTTCGCTCTGATTGTACCACCAGCACCTTCTAGTTCCTCTAATACGGTTTCATCTCCTAGTTCAATACCAACAGGAGGTTTTTCATTAATCCAGCTAGTGAAACATTCGTGGATTTCTTTGTTAAAAGTAAAAGGTTTTACTTCAAGGGAACCAAGACTTTTTTTAAGAAGACTTAATAAATCATCGCAAAGCTTATTTGAAGTTGCATTTAAAATAACATATTTATATTTAGCGTTGATCCAAACCCAATATTCTTTATGTGTTACAAATGCTTTTGGTAACAATTGGGCAATAACATCTTCTTTTAAATCACTCTTTTCTTTCTTTTTTAATTGTCTGCATTGAGTTGTTTCCAACTCTTCAATTCTTTCTTCAAGCAATTCATTTACAACACTAGTTGGTAATACTTTTTTTTCAATACGACATTTAAAGAAGTAATCATCGCCTATTTTGTGACACAAACTTACAGCCTCTGGGTTATCCAATACATTTGTCCAACCTATTTTTGCGACATCTTGACCAGAGCAAGGTGTAAAAGATTGAGATGATAAAAGGTTTTCTAATTTGTTACAGTCATAATCAAAAGGTTGATTTAGCGTATAAACTCTTATGTTTTTTAACCACATAGCTCTAGATCCTCCATGTAATGCATGATTAAATTTATAATAATTTTCTCATAGTATATCAAAAAAGTAATTTAAGCAATTTCTTGAATGATGGTACTCTATATTTGAATGTCAAATTTAAGCCTAAAAAAGATAAAAATACAAGGTTTTAGGCGATTTTATGTAATATATTATAGATATTATAAACTTGAAATATTTAATAAATGTTAATGTATTAGTGTTTTTTAGGTAGTTTTAAATAGTAACTTTTATAGAGATACTCATATGTATTAATAAATGTGTTATCTCAAAGAGGTTAATATGTGCTATAATATTAAAATTATATTACTTACTTGAGTGCCTTGTAGTATGTTAAAGTAAGTTATGGCTGTATGTTTTATAGTAATTTGAGAAATAAAGATGAGTGATAATTCAACACCTCAGCAAATTTTATCTTCTAATGTTGAAAATGTGAAGATTACAGAGGAATTGAAAACTGCTTTTATCAATTATGCAATGAGTGTAATTGTTGACAGAGCTTTGCCTAATGTTTGTGATGGACTTAAGCCTGTTCATCGTCGTACTTTATACGCAATGTATAAGCTGAAAAATTTTTATGGCACAGGAACTAAAAAATCTGCACGTATAGTTGGTGATGTTATCGGTAAATATCATCCACATGGTGATACTGCTGTTTATGAAACCATTGTGCGAATGGTTCAAGATTTTTCCTTGCGTTATCCTTTGATTCATGGTCAAGGTAACTTCGGTGGGATTGATGGTGATGGTGCTGCAGCAATGCGTTATACAGAAATCTGTATGGCGAAAATTGCTTCTGAAATGGTTGCAGATTTGGAAAAAGAAACAGTAGATACCGTTCCAAATTATGATAACACAGAAACTATTCCTGTAGTTATGCCTAATAAGTTCCCTAATTTACTTGTAAATGGTTCTAGTGGTATAGCTGTTGGTATGGCTACAAACATACCTCCCCATAACATGACAGAAGTTGTTAATGCAGTTATAGCGACTATTGACAATCCAAATATTACTTTAGATGAGCTGATGAATTATATTCCTGCACCTGATTTTCCAACAGGTGGTATTATTTATGGAACAGCAGGAGTAAGACAAGCTTACGAAACAGGTAACGGTAAGGTAGTTATAAGGGCAAAAACTCATATCGAAGGTGAAGAAGGCGGAAAACAGAGCATTGTTATTGATGAAATTCCTTATGGAATAAACAAGAAGGATTTAGTAGAAAAAATAAATCAGTGCATCAAAGAAAAAACTATAGATGGTATGACATCTATTGA
Source organism: Succinivibrionaceae bacterium (assembly GCA_051892875.1). Taxonomy (GTDB): domain Bacteria; phylum Pseudomonadota; class Gammaproteobacteria; order Enterobacterales; family Succinivibrionaceae; genus JBJFGR01. The sequence goes on along the minus strand of JBJFGR010000126.1, from coordinate 12,747 downwards.
GGATTATTCTGGAAAAGATTACGATGTTCGTGTGGTGATTAATTTAAGACAAGGCGAAGTTCCTGATATAGTTCTTAATAAATTGTATAAACAAACAAGAATGCAGATAACTTTCCCAATTAATATGTTAGCCCTTGTTGATAATCATCCAGAAGTTTTATCACTAAAGCAGATTATAAATGCATTTATCAAACATAGACGTGAAATTGTAACACGTAGAACAGTGTTTGATTTAAAGAAAGTAAGGGAAAGAGCTCATAGATTAGAAGCTTTTGCTGTAGCATTAAATAACATAGATGAAATAATTGCTATTATCAAATCAAGTGCTGATAAAAACACAGCACGTGATAATTTGATGAAGAAAGGCTGGAGTTATGGTCAGCTAGACTCATTAATTGAAAGAGCTACAGATGGAAAAGAATTGTGTCGTCCTGATGAATTACCGGAACAGTATGGTTGTCACAATGGTTTATATTATTTATCATTAGACCAAACTAATGCTATTTTGGAAATGCAATTACACAGATTGACTGGTCTTGAATACACAAAGATTGTAGACGAATATAAAGATCTTGTTGTAAAGATAAAAGAATTTTTATTTATTCTTTCATCAGAACCTAAGTTAATGTCTGTAATTAGAGATGAATTGACTTATATTTTAGAAACTTATGGTGATAAGCGTAAGAGTATTATTGAACGCGATACATCTGAAATAACAAAGAAAGATTTGATAGTTTCAGAATCAGCAGTAATAACTCTATCTAATGAAGGTTACATAAAGTATCAACCTTTAGCTGAATATGATGCGCAAAAACGCGGAGGCAGAGGTAGAAGAGTAACTAAGATGAAGGAGGATGATTCAATCGACAGTATGTATGTTGTTAATACACACGATACTGTTATGTGCTTTACGTCCTTAGGTAGAGTATTTTCATTAAATGTATATGATTTACCATTGGCAAACTCTCAATCAAAGGGTAGACCAATTGTTAACTTGTTACGTATACAGGAAAATGAAAAAGTTAAAGTAATTTTACCTGTTAATGAATTTGATAAAGAACGTTATTTATTTTTTGCAACTGCTAACGGTCTTGTAAAAAAGACAAATTTATATGCTTTCCGTCGAGTTGCATCTAATGGGTTAAAAGCGATAAATCTTGATGAAGGTGATGAACTAATTAATGTTGTATTAACTTCAGGTAATGATACTATTGCTTTGTTTAGTTCAGATGGTTATGCTTGTTGTTTCAATGAATATTATCCAATTAATAATGAAGTTGAAGCTGAATCTGAAGTTGATGATAACGACACTGAATCTGATATTGACATTGAAACTGATGATGATTCAGATAATGTTGAAGATGTTGAAATTTCTGAAACTTTAGAAACATCTAATAATGAGAATTCAGATGTTGCTAAAGTTAAATATACAGGTGTAAGACCTACAGGAAGAACATCAAGAGGTATTAGAGGAATTAGGTTGAGACCTGGTACAACCCTAGTAAGTATGATTGTTGTTGATCCGTCAATAGAATCATTCATTTTAGCTTGTGAAAATGGTTTTGGTAAACGTACTTTAGTGTCTGAATTCCCGTTACGTAGCCGTAATTGTAAAGGTGTTATTGCAATAAAGACTTCAGCGCGTAATGGTAAATTAATAGGTGTTGTTCAAGCAAACGAAAATGATCAAATTGTACTTGTAAATTCTGCAGGTATTTTAGTTAGAACTTATGTTAAACAAATAGGTACAGTTGGAAGAACTGCTCAAGGTGTTCGTTTAATTAAGTTAGACGATAACTTGAAACTTGTTACTCTTCAACGTGTTGCTGAAGAAGATATTTCAGATCAAGCAGAAATTGTTGATGCTGAAGTCCTAAATAATAGTGATGTTATCGATACTAACGATAATGAACAGCAGAATACCTCTGAAGAATAATTTGTAATTAAGCAAGGTAAAACTTGCTTAATTTTTTAGTATAGAATTTTTTTAATATTTTTTATAAAAACTTAAGGTTAACCTAAAATGAGTAAAGTTTATAATTTTTCAGCAGGTCCGGCTATGTTGCCTGAAGCTGTTATGCAAAGAGCTCAAAAAGAGTTTGTTAATTTCAATAATATGGGTGTAAGCGTTATTGAAATGTCTCATCGTTCAAAAGAATATATGGCTGTAGCTGAAGAAGCTGTTCAAGATTTACGTGATCTTTTGGCTTTACCAGATAATTACAAAGTGTTATTTATGCATGGTGGTGGTAGAGGTATGTTTGCTAATGTTCCAATGAATTTAGCAGATCCAAAGGGCGTTGCTGACTACTTATTGTTAGGTGCTTGGTCAGGTTATGCAGCTACTGAAGCTAAGAAGTACACAAATGTTAATGAAATTAAGATTGACTCTTTAGATGCTGACGGTAAAGTTATCCTTGATTATAATAAGATTAAGATTAGTGATGATGCAAAGTATGTTCACGTTTGTTTAAATGAAACTATTCATGGTATTGAAGTTTTTAAGGATTTAGATACAGGGGATAAGCCATTAATTGCTGATGCTTCATCTTGTATTCTTTCTCGTGAAATAGATATAACTAAGTATGGTATTATTTACGCAGGTGCTCAAAAGAATATTGGTCCATCAGGTTTTGCGATAGTAATTATAAGGGAAGATTTAATAGGTCATGCTGCACCTTTTACTCCAGCAATTTCTGATTTTAAAGTAACATTAGAACATGATTCAATGTTTAATACACCAAATACTTTTGCTTGGTACTTATCTGGTTTAGTATTCAAGTGGTTAAAGGAAATTGGTGGCGTAAAAGCTATAGAAGAAAAAAATATAGCTAAAGCTAACTATTTATACGATTACATTGATAGCAGTGATTTTTATTCAAACAATGTGGCTACAGAGTTCCGTTCAAGAATGAATGTTCCTTTCTTCTTGAATAATAAGGAATTAGAAGCTGAATTCTTGGCACAGGCAAAAGAAGCAAACTTGTCAGGATTAAAGGGACATCGTGTATTAGGTGGTATGCGCGCAAGTATTTATAATGCTATGCCAATTGAAGGGGTTAAGGCTTTAGTTGAATTTATGGATAAGTTTGCTAAGGCTCATAAGTAATAACCTAATACAGAACAATAAAAGGGAGATAAACTCCCTTTTTTTTAAAATTAAATAAATAAATAGGTGCGATAGTGAAATCACGTACAGTTGTTGTTAAATTTGGTACCTCTATGTTAACATCAGGTACAAAGAAACTAAATTCTGCACACATGATAGAAGTTGTTAGGGCTCTAGCAAATATTGTTAAAAAAGGTAATCATGTCGTGGTTGTAAGCTCAGGAGCTATGGCTGCAGGAAGAGAAGCATTAGGTTATCCAAGTGTCTCAAAAACTCTTGCCTATAAGCAAATGTTTGCTTCTGTTGGTCAGAATGTGTTAATGCATAAGTGGCAACAACTTTTTGAGATATATGGATTACATATTGGTCAAATTCTATTAACAAGAGCTGATTTAGAAGATAGAGAAAGATTTTTAAATGCTAGGGATGTGTTGAATGCTCTAATTTCTATGGATATTATTCCGATCATAAATGAAAATGATGCGGTAGCAACTTCAGAAATTAAAGTTGGGGATAATGACAATTTATCCGCTAGGGCTGCTATTCTAGCTGACGCAGATATCCTAATTTTATTAACAGATCAAAAAGGATTGTATACCGCAGATCCTCGTAAAGATAAAAATGCTACTTTAATAAAAGAAGTAAAAGAAATAACTCCAGAAATTAAAGCATTAGCAGGTGATAGTATTAGTGGTTTAGGTACAGGTGGGATGGCAACAAAACTTCAAGCTGCGGAAGTTGCAACCAGAAGTGGTATAGAAGTTGTTATAGCATCAGGTGATGATCCTAGTATTATAGAAAGAATTGTGGATGGTGAATTCGAAGGTACCGTATTTAAAGCTCAAAGTTCTCCGTTAGAAGCTAAAAAATCATGGATTTTAGCAGGACCAAAACCAAAAAACTCTATAAAAATTGATATGGGTGCTGTCAATGCTTTATTATTAAATGGTTCAAGCTTGTTACCTAAAGGTATTTTATCAATATCTGGAGATTTTCTACGGGGAGAAGTTGTTCTTATATTGGATAGTGATAATCGAACAATTGGGAGAGGAATTGTTCGTTATAACAGTAGAGAGTTACGTTCTATTGCTCGTCATAATTCAGAAGAAATTGAAAGCATCTTAGGGTATGGTCATGGCAGTGTTGCGATACATAGAGATGATTTAGTATTAATTTAGAGTGGAATATAAAATATTATGGATTTACAACAAATGGGACGTGATGCAAAAGAAGCTTCTTTTGTATTATCAAAATTATCAACATACAAAAAAAATCAAGCATTAAATATTATCGCTAATGCCTTAGAACAGTCAAAAGATAAAATTTTAACAGCTAATGTCTTAGATTTAGAAAATGCAAAGTTAAAAGGTATTGGTTCTGCAATGCTTGATAGGTTAACGCTAACAGAATCAAGATTGCAGGGTATTATAGATGATATGAGAAAAGTAATATCCTTAGATGATCCTGTTGGTTCTGAATTTGATAGCAAAGTTTTACCGAATGGGCTGAAGCTTTTAAAAAGAAGAGTACCACTAGGAGTTGTGGGGGTAATATATGAAGCTAGACCAAATGTTACAGTTGATATAACTTCTTTATGTTTAAAAACTGGTAATGCTAGTATCTTGAGAGGTGGTAAAGAAACTATCAATAGTAATATTGCATTAATTGAAGCTATTCAAAAAGGATTATTAGAAGCTCAATTACCAAAAGCAGCTGTTCAGTATATAACTGAGCCTAACAGAGAATATGTAACTGAATTATTACATTTAGATAAGTATGTAGATATGATTATTCCGAGAGGTGGTAAGTCTCTCCATGAATTATGTCGAAAAGAAAGTACTATTCCTGTAATAATTGGGGGGTTTGGGATTGGTCATATTTTTGTGGATGAGTCTGCAGATCTAGAAAGAGCTCTTGATGTTATTGAGAACTCAAAAGTTCAAAGACCTAGTGCTTGTAATGCGGTAGATACAATTTTAGTTCATAAAAATATATCCTTAAAATTTTTACCAATGTTAGCTGAAAGAATGCAAAGCAAAAATGTTAAATTAGTTGCACATGGTGATGCTTTTGAAATTTTAAGTAAATTAAATGTATTAGGTCTTACTAAAGGTGTAAAAGAAAACTTTGATACTGAATGGTTATCACTATGTATGAATGTTTCAGTTGTGAACGATTTTGATTCTGTTATTAACCATATGTTAAATCATGGAGCTTGTCATTCTGATGCTATTTTAACTAATAATCACCACAACGCCTGTCGTTTTGTAAATGAAGCACCATCTGCATGTGCATATATAAATGCTTCAACAAGGTTTTCAGATGGGGGTCAATTTGGGTTAGGTGCAGAAGTTGCTATATCTACTCAAAAGCTTCATGCAAGAGGACCTATGGGATTGGAAGAACTTACCAGTTACAAATGGATAGCTGAAGGTGATTATCTTTCAAGAAAGTAATTGATAACTCAATTGAATGAGAAATTCTTGTGTTGAAAATAAGACTCTTTATTAAAAATTTAGAGTCTTTTTTTATTTTTGGGGATTTGTTACAAAATCAAGATCCTCAATATTAATCTCTCCATTATTATGTGATTGTATTTTTTGGGGATTATAATTTTTATTATCTTTGTCAAAAGGAGGATTGGATTGATGAAATTGTGCTTGTTTGGGATCTGTGGTTTCAGAACCGATTTCTATGGTATCTCCTAAAAATTTAGGCATACTTTCAAAAATATATACATCAAATATGCATACTATACGAGCAAAAAATTCACGAAGTATTGATATAAAAAAGGAGTCATCTATACCATTTGCATTATAACCAATAGCTTGTATATCGTGGTGGCGTGCTAAATATATAGCTCTTTCATTCTGAAAACTTTGACTTATTATGGTAATATTTTTTTGTTTAAAAATTTTGTTAATTCTAACAACACTGTCCAAAGTTCTAAAACCTGCATAATCTAGATATATTCTTTTGCTAGGGATTCCCCTTTTTATTAATTCTTTTCTCATTATTCTAGGTTCATTGTAACTTGGTAGAGCGTTGTCGCCAGAAACAACAATATAATCAATTTTATGAGAATTATAAAGTTCCACCGTTGCATTAATTCTATTAACAAAGTAGGTATTTAATCCTCCTTTTACGAGGTATTTTGAAGTTCCTAGTACTAGTCCTGTTTTATTATAGGGAACTTTTTCTACAGAGTCATACGTATATATAGACATTCTTGAGATATCTGTAAGAGCTATGCCAAGAAGAATGCAACAAATTAAGAATATTATAGTAACAATATATGTTACTGATTTTATAAATCCTCCAAATTCGTTTGAAAATGATGCTCTGTAGAAGTTAGCCATAATTCTAAGACTCTATAATTAATTATAAAACATGCATAACATGAGGAATTTGTGAGCCTTTTTCATATATATCGATCATTACATTTGAACTAGGAACCGTTACTTTAACATTTAAGGTTAAATATTTTCCAGTTCTTGAGGTTTTTCCTTTAGATATTGAAAATTCTAATTTCATGTCATCTTTAAAAAAATTTTCTACATAAGCAGGTAATGATTCTATGTTTTCTCCGATAAATTTAAAAGTTATAGTTGTTGGAAATGTAAGTAACTCTTCCAATTTGTTTTTTGTTTCTGTTAATTCTGTTGTATTATCAGTCATATTATAAAAATCCTAAAAACCAAAAATCTTTTGTTAAAACCAATCAGATACTGTCATAACTGTGTAATCCCATATTTTTGAGAAAAATCCAGCCTCTGATACATCTTCTAAAGCAATTAGATCGGTTTTGTACAAAGGTTTTCCATCTAGACTAATGGTGATTTTTCCAAGTTTATCTCCTTTGGATATTGGGGCTAATAATTGTTTATTATTTAAACTAAAACTGGCTTTTACTCTGTCTTTTGAACCTACTGGGATTGCTATATAGATTTCTTCTGGAACACCTAAGCTTATAGTGTCTTTCATTCCTAATCTAATTTCTTTTTCGACTATTTTGTCATTAGCTTTTAGTGGAGTATAAGGTTCATAATAGCGCAAGCCGTATTGTAATAAAGCTTTTGAATTAATAGCACGTTTTTTTTCAGAAACATCACCGATAACAACTGATATTAGGCGCATACCATTTTGAGGGTTTATAGCAGATGCTACTAAGTTATAACCGACTTGGCTTAAATGTCCAGTTTTGATACCGTCTACTTTTATTGAATCATCCCAAAGTAATCTGTTACGATTATGCTGAGTTATACCATTAAATTCAAAGTCTTTTTGTGCGTATATAGAATATTCTTCGGGTAAGTCTTTAATTAGTGCCCTTCCTAAAACAGCCATGTCATAAGCTGTAGAATAGTGATTAACATCATAAAGACCATGGCTATTTACAAAATTAGTGTTAGTCAATCCAATTCTTTTTCCCCATTGATTCATAAGAGATGCAAAAGAGTCTTCTGTTCCTGCTATATGTTCTGCCATAGCGATACAAGCATCATTACCAGAAGTAATGATAATACCCTTATTTAACATATCAACAGAAACTTTTTTACCAACTTCTATAAACATTTTTGATGAATCGCTATAGTTCTTACTCCAAGCTTTTTCACTTATGGTTACCATATCACTTGGTTGTAATCTTCCTAGTTTGATTTCTTGACCTACAACGTATGATGTCATCATCTTGGTTAATGAAGCAGGATCTATTTTTTCATCAATATTTTCACCAAATAAAACTCTTCCTGATTTATATTCCATAAGCAGATATGCTCTAACATCTAGTTTAGGAGGAGCTGGAATGTTTTGAGATACAGACGGAGGAGGTAATGTATTATTTTCTTGCGGAGGTGTAATACGTTCTTCTGCGTAGGATACATTTAATCCTATTATACATAAAAAAACAGTAGCTAAAGCTTTTAATAACATGGTATAAATCCTATGTATTTAATTGTATAGTTTGTTAAAAATAATTGGTTGTATTGTAAATTATTTTTTAAATAATTAACAACTTTCTTTTATCCAATTTTTTGCCATGGTCATTATATCCTCTAGAGTTTTTGCTCCTCCTGTAAAACCAGATCTATGAACAAAGGTAGCGCTTGAAATTCCTGCTAATTTATTTAATTCTTCAAACTCTTTACCTCTCCATGAAACAGGTGCTGGACATCTGTTTATAAAATGAGAAGATAGAGATGATGGAAGTGATTGAATTCGGTAACCTTTTGAATGATCTGGATAAATTGCAATTTTACAGTTTGCAAAAAAATCCCAATTACTTTTTACAGCTTCAAGCCAAGGTAGTTTTTCAGATAAAAAAAGAATGTTTGAACCATCGTAAGAATTAAGAACTTTTTCTTCATCTCTTTTTGTTCTTAATGTATTTAAGAAGATATTTTTAAATAATGGTTTTAATGAATTTATAGTTTGAATAAATTGTGAAAATTGATATTCATCTCCATTGCTACTTATATTTTGCATAGCAATAATGTAGGGTATTACAGGAATATTTTGATAAAATAGTTTTAATTTATTATAAACATCATTTTCAGGAGATTTATTATTATTTGTTATACCACAAATTTCTGCAGTATATGAATCTAATTGACCATTATCACTTAAATCAATGTATTGCATTATTTTTTCATCAACAGTAGTCCAGGCTTTTGCAAAAATAGCATCTTGGATATTTGCTAAATCTGGATATTCCAATGCCAGTTTTTTTAGTAATTCTAGACCAAATTTTTTCCAGATAAGACCTGCTGTTGCGTATTTTATACCATTATTTCTAGCATCCGTAAATTCACTAGGATGGTGGTCAAAGTGTTTTATAAGATCAAATTTACCAGAAACATCTACTATATAATCAGCTGTTTCCAATGTGTCAACATCACGTGAACGGATAAATTGTGCAGATTCGTCTAATAATGAAAATATAATACAAGCTGTTACTTCATCAGCATGAAATGTGCCGTTGTGAGTTGCAATAATCATATAAGTATTCCTCAAATATCAATTGATACCACGTATATTAACGTTTAATGAGTTATTATTCAAGGTGTTGATTGTAATATTTTGAAATGTGTTATAATGCAATGAGTTTTAGGTAAGGCTGTATTTTCTTAGAATAAGATGAATAAAGAAATTGTATTAGCTCCTATGGAAGGGGTTTTGGATTATCCATTAAGAGAAGTAGTAACCTCTCATAATAAATATGATTATTGTGTAAGTGAATTTATAAGAGTTCATGATATTGTTTATCCTAAAAAGGTATATTATCGTGAAGTTCCTGAATTAAAAAATAATGGAGGTTTTACCAAGAGTGGTACTCCTGTATGGGTCCAACTTTTAGGGGCTCAATCAGAAATAATTGCAGCTAATGCAAAAGTTGCTTGTGATTGTGGTGCTTTAGGAATTGATATAAATTTTGGATGCCCTTCCCGGTTTGTGCATCGTACAAATGGTGGTGCAGCAATGTTAAGGTATCCCAAAAAAATAGCTGAAATTTTACAAAAAACTAGAGATACCATACCTTCAAATATTCCTCTAAGTGCAAAAATAAGATTGGGATGGGAAGATATTGCTGAATCTATAGAAATTTTTGAGAATGTTATAAAATCAGGTGTTAAAAAGGTTATTGTTCATGCAAGAACAAAAAAGGACGGATATATAGCAGATAAAATACAGTGGAAAGCTGTAGCTCCGTTAAAAGAAATGGTCAGAGATAAAAATATTGATATTATTATTAATGGTGAAATAAAAGATAGGGAATCTGCAAAGCAAAGTCAAGAATTGTCTGGTTGTGATAGTATAATGTTGGCTAGATACGCTTTAAGCATACCAAATTTGGAACGTGTTATTAGAGATAATGATAAACCTTATACATTTGAACAAGTATTAGAGTTTATAAAAGAATTTATAGCTACGATAGAAGTAATTTTGCCTGAGTATTATCAAAAGGCAAGAGTAAAACAACTAATGGGTTATATTCGCTTAATTTATCCTGAACTTAGACCTCTTTTTATACAAATTTGTCAAAAAGAAACAATGTTAGAAATAAAAAATATATTAAATTGAAATAGAAAGATTTTGAATTGATTAATAAGCAGGTTATGAACAGCATGGTTTTTAGAGGTTACATCTTCTTGGAATATCTGTACTGAAAAAAATTATATGTGATGTTTCTTGATTCAGAAGGTATTGACCAAAGATCTAAGATCTATAAATTTCAAACAATGGATGATATTTCAAGAAACTGGAGTATGAGATACCATTAGATTTATTAAGGATTTAGGTATTAGGCAGAGGTTTTTTGAAACTTAATATTACATAATGTATGTATAATATAGTAATATAACATAATGATTAATGAATGCAGTTTTTATTTTCTATTATTCAAAAATTTTTGATCTAAAAGCAAAGAATACTGCGCCCATTAAACATAATGCAGACCATGCATAATCCCAATTCCATTTTTCTCCAAAACAAAGTAATGACATTGGAATAAATACAGATAAGGTTATAGCTTCTTGTATTATTTTTAATTGACCAATAGTAAGGTATTCATGTGCAAATCTGTTTGCTGGTATCATTAGTGAGTATTCAAAAAAAGCAATTCCCCATGAAAAAATAATAGCAATTACTGCAGGCTTGTCTTTAAGTAAATCTAAATGACCATACCAAGCGTAATTCATAATAACGTTACTTAATACTAAAAGAGTAATACTAACAGCAATAATCCACATAATTTTTTTTCCTTAATTTTATTTAGAGTGTATATTAGTATGCACCTTTCTTTCTTATAATAACAAAGAAAGTTTGCCATAAGAGACTTAGGTCTAACCAAGGACTCCAATTTCGAACATACCAACTATCTATTTGAACTCTTTCATTATAAGTAATATCATTTCTTCCTTTTACCTGCCACATGCCAGTCATTCCAGGTTTAACAATTAGGTAATCACTAACATTATTTCCATATTTAACTAATTCATCTTTGGTGATAGGTCTAGGGCCTACTAAACTCATTTCACCTTTTAAAACATTTATGAGCTGAGGAAGTTCATCTAAGCTTGTGCTACGCAGGAATGAACCAATTTTGGTTATTCTAGGATCTTGTTTTAATTTGTAGAAAGTTTCCCATTCTTTTTTAGCTTCAGGATCTGTTGCTAAAAGATGATCTAACTTTTGTTGTGCATCAACGCACATAGATCTAAATTTATAGCAGTAAAATTCTTTTCCGTTTTTTCCAACTCTTTTGTGTTTAAAAAATATAGGTCCTGGAGAATCTAGGTAAATTAGAATTACAATAGTTAAGAGTATCGGTGATATAACAATTGTACCTATAATTGTAAAAATGTAGTCTAAACAAAGTTTTAATAATTTATTATATTTTCTAGCAAGGTTATTTTTCAGACGAATAAGCATAAGCTTCTGATTAAATAAACTGTCTATTTCAATACCACCCATAGGCACACCAACTAAATTTGGAACAATTCCTAGATTTTTTACAATTGGTTGAACTCTTGATATAAGGGATATTTGTTTTTCTTGTGATATTCCAGGGGTCGCAATGAATACGTGGGTTACTTTCGTTTCTTTTATAATTTTTTCAATATCGTTAAAAGTTCCTAAAACAGGAAATTGCTTTAAAAATTCAGATTTTACACTTTTATCTTCAATTAAACCTAAAATTTTATACGATAGGCCTAAATCATTTTTAATTCCCTTTATAAGCAAATCAGCTGTTTTACCAGCACCAATAACAACAATAGGTATTTGTAATAGTTCAAAATGTTCTACTATTTTTTTATCGATATATCTAAAGAATACTAGAAAAAAGAAACTAAATAACCAAAAGAATACCATAAATAATCTAGAGGTTGTTTTAGAGATATCAATGAAGTACATGAATATAATTATGGCGCCAATTGAATATATTGATGCGTAGAAAATTTTTTCCATCACTTTCCAAAATTGAGTGCGACAATTATAAACTTTTCCAAAATTTAAAAATAATATAAAAACTAAAGGAAAAATAATCCAAAAATTAACAAAAGGAATGACAAGTGTTCCGCTATTTGTTATTAAAATATTTCTAATTACATAGGCAAAATGCTCTGCAATAATTATTGATATATAGTCTGTTATTAAAAACAGTGATATAAGAATTGCAGGATGTCCTTTTCTTGCTGATAACATATAAAACTACTTAGTATATTAAAAATAACACACTTGGGGTGAACGCTTTTGAATTAGGTTATTATATTTAACAATGATAATAAATCAATATTTTTATGTCAATAACTTATGTTTTGATATCAGATACTGATTATAAATACCTATCAGTAATTTAGTGTAAATTTTTATTTTTGTAGAATCGTAATATTCGAAATACACTATTTTTTAATATTGAGGTATTTCTTTATTGAGGCATTTCTTTTGGTTTTTATTATAGAACTCAAGTTTCCCACTTAATTTAAGGGGGCTTGATTAACCAATCCTTAATCCTAGCGGTTTAGGAGTTTTTTTAAAACTTGCATTGACAAATATCTCTTTTTTAATTCCCATAACGAAGTTTCTAACATACGTTATTTGTTGGGTAAACCAACTGCTGATCATTTTATAGGCAAGAT
>JBJFGR010000125.1:0-34772 GCA_051892875.1 Succinivibrionaceae bacterium | reverse complement strand
ATAGTATATAGGATATAGTGCTAATAAATAAGAAAAGATACTATCATCATGACTATTAGTAGAGTGATCAATCTTACCATTCTTTTTAATTTCAAGATTCTTTAACTCTTCAGCTATAGTAGGAGATATAAATTTATCATAATGATCTTCTACTCTAGATTCGAGTAAATCCATTAATTGTTCTCTTACAATTTTAGTATTATCTAATCCGTATACTTTAGTCCATTGTTTACGTTTGTTAATATGAACTCCATCAGGTCTTTCTTCAGTAGTCCTTTCTTTAATTTCAAAATATAAATTATGTTTTATTCTAGACTTAATGAGTTTAGCTAAAGCACCAGTACCTACACCATTACGTTCTATTACTACTAATGCATTAGGCATATTTTCAACTACAAGTTTATATATAACTTGAGATAAATCTACAGGATTTATATAATTACAATTGAAATCTGCTAATAATTTAGTATTAGTAGAATCTATAACAGATATAGCAGATGAGTCTCTACTATAACCAGCAGCAACGTCAACACCTACTATAGGAACTATTCTTGGATTGTATTCTTCATATATATTAAATAAGAACCCACCAACGTATACTTGTTTCTTTGGATTCCTTACGTATCGTTCTACTCGTCTTAATTGCTCTTGAGTGAAAGGACAATTCTCTGAACTTGTAGCCCATTCAAGTAAAAATTCACGACGTATATCAACCCACTTTTGGTTTTGTTCTCTGATACGATCTCTCAACCAGTTTTCGTCTAAACCAAGTTGTTGATATGTAGTTCTTATATATACAAATATAGATTTATCATTTCTATTTAAAGTTTCAGTGAGTTGTTGTAATGAAAAATCATACCATAACTCACTGAAAGGTGTCATATTATTTTTTAAATCAAACATATATCTACCTGTCTCATCTGTTAAAAATCCAGGAGTTGAAGTAAGACATAATCCGTGAGGTGCACCATTATCTCTACAGTTCTTAAACGCTCTAGTTAATGCAGGCATTGCATTCTGTAATGACTCTTCTAAATATTGGAAAAACGCAGATTCATCCAACCAACAGTTTGTAATTGTACGACCACGGAGCAAACTGATAGCTGCAGTTCTATTTCTAGCCATAGGAATTGCTTCTATCTTATTAAAATTAATCTTATGCTGTACATATTGTACAGTATTTCTTCCTTTAAGTTTCTTACCATCTATACCAAATGCTTGGTCAAATCTTAAATAACTTGGTAAGTGTTCTATTAAAATTTTTACATCATTTAAATTACGCTTAGCATCATCATGTTTTTTGTTTAGAAATACCATATTAGCATTTCTTGAACCGAAATTATATACCCAAGAGTACCAAGCCTCCGCACCGACTGTTTTACCAGTTTGACGTGGTTGTTCTTGATATATATTTAAATTTAATGTAAAACAAAAATTTAGAGCAAGATTTCCTCTATTCAATTCATATGGGACATAAGGACCACCCTGACTTTGTATTCTAATTACTTCTCTTATATAATAAAAGAAATTTCTTTGACATTCAATGAATATCTTCTGTTTCATAAACAAAGGAAGAGTCGGATCGTAAGGATCTACACCATCTAAATCTTTATCCATTAATATCAAATGAAACATATTATTTTTAATACCTCTAGCTTTTAAGTAATAATGCATATTTAAAAAGCTTTTGTTTTTAGTACTCATTTGATAATATACTGTAATATTTGATCCAGTGTTATAATCATAATGAGTTTCACTAACTAATCTATTTGGATTTTTACCTTTATTTAATGCTTGTAACAAAGGTACATATTTTCTTGGAGTATTGTTAAGAGATGAAACTGCTACATTATTATTAGCATATTGTACATCATGACATGGAGATACATCATCAACTTCAGTTAAATCCAGAGCATCAGGATTGAATGTAATTTTCATATAATTCCTCCTTTCTACAGTTTTATTAAATAGTTTCAAAATATAATATTACGGGTAACAGAACAATCTAATAATCAATTGTATATCATATAGGTGTATAGCGATATACAGATTTTTAAATTTTTAAGGAGGACGATTATATGTCTCTAGGTACTTTTAATAATGGTGTTAATAAGAAAAAGGATTACTCTCCAGTAACTTATTCGCCAGTAAGATTTGCAAATCCAGATTCTAAGATTGACCCATCTGGTCTAAGTTTTAGCTTCTGGAAGTCACTTTTAAAAATTAGCATTGCACCTTATACATCCAATGCTAGCGGTAGTTTTCCTACTATTGATAAGGATAATAGCATCGATATCTATCTATCTCCTATGAAAGCTAAGATACTGTTAGATAACTGTATAGCATTTCAAAATGATATTCATAGATGGAATAATATCGGTGTCAACACCAATAAAGGACTAATCTACTTAACTGATGGTAGAGAAGAGTTTGGTGTCGATGATGGTTCAATCTTCTTAGTAATTAAACTAATTGATTCAGAAAGTGGTGAAATTACTTCTGCTATTGCATATCAGTTTGTTAATAACTACTATGCTATTACAAACTATAAAGGTGGAAGTAACTTTACAAAAGAATTTTCTACATCTAATCCTGAACTTGAGATGTTTATACAAGTTCTAAAAAGTTACGTAGAAAATGTAAATGCTGCAATAGCTGCAAGTATCATCGATAACCAGAAGTATGATATGAGTAGAATTACAACTCGTATAAATTCTATTCAAGAGAAACTCGGTATTCAAACATCATCAAATAATGGTGGTAAAGGATTTGCTAAATCATTCTTTGATAACAACTCTAGCACTGATACAATATCAACATCTTCTTCAAAAGAAAAATATAGCTATGAAGATTTAGAAGATATCTTGGATGATTCTAACATTCCTTTTTAATGAAAACTTATTGGGAGGGTTTTGACTCTCCCAATAATTATTATTTTTTGATATGAGGTGATATTATGGACGGTTTAATTACTAGTATTGTAACTGAATTTTCAGCATTGATGGATGTAGATTTAGCTATGGTATCTATAATACAAAGAGATTACAACAATCCTAAGTTTATTAATCAAGATATCATGAAATTAAAATTACATGATA
This sequence comes from Succinivibrionaceae bacterium, assembly GCA_051892875.1. Classification (GTDB taxonomy): domain Bacteria; phylum Pseudomonadota; class Gammaproteobacteria; order Enterobacterales; family Succinivibrionaceae; genus JBJFGR01. The sequence continues at coordinate 31,674 of JBJFGR010000125.1, read as the reverse complement.
TAAAACAAAAGCTTTTAAATAGAACTAAAGAGAATCCTTTAACAGTATGTATAAATGATATTGATGTTGCTACTTCTATTTATAAGCAACTTTGTGTAGAAAAATATGATGACGTTCTTGCAATATGTGTTCCTAATGGAGTATTCAAATTAATGACTACATATCAAAAAGCAGGAAATTATAATATAACTGTACTTTGCCATAGTCAAAGAGAATATGATGCTATTAAAAGATTCAATCCTGAATTTAATGTTCAAATAGGAGAGCTTAGTGATACTAAAGATGAAGATTTTGATGTAGTTTTCGTAAAATCATTATCTCATTTAATATTATTCAAGAGACCTCTTAAGAATAAACATATTTTTACTCTAGGCTATAGATATAATCTAGAATATAACAAACAATATAAATGTTTTGTACCTCTTCCAGCTATTGCTCAAGTATTCTTACCAGAGAATAGATTAGGATTTGTTAATGTGTATGATAAGAAAGAAGATATACGTCTTCTAGTTACTACACAATAAATTTTTATAACTTAAACACTTTAATAAATTTAATATATAAGGAGGATATTAGAATGATTTCTAATGCTATTAACAAAGAAACTTTAAGAAAGGTACAACTTGAGACTCTAGAAACTCTTAAGGACATCCTTTCGAAATCTTTTGGGCCTTATGGTTCAAATACTATTATCGATAGCGGTGCAAATTCTTTACCAAGATATACTAAGGATGGTCATACTATCCTTAAAAATATCAAGTTCGGAGGTGCTATTGAAAGAACTGTATGTTCTGATATTGAAGCAGAAACTAGAACACAAGCAACCAAAGTTGGTGATTCTACTACATCAGTAACTATTCTTTCGTATTATATATTCAAAGCTTTAGCTGAATATGAAGAGCAACATCCAGAAATTCCACCAGCAGATATTATTTCAAATTTTAAGAGTGTTATTGAAGAAGTCAAGGAAAAAATTAAGTCTTATGGACGTCCAGCTACAATCAAGGATATGTATGATATTGCTTTAATATCTACTAATGGAAATGAGGATTTAGCTAGAGAACTCGCAGTAATTTACGAGAGTTATGGATTAGACGTATATATAGATGTAAAAGCTTCTATGAATGGTACTACATATGTTAAAGAAATAGATGGTATGGTAATTGAGAGTGGTGTTATAGATAACACATTCTGTAACAATCCTGTTACTAATGAATGTCAACTATCTGATCCTAAAATATATGCATTCAAAGATCCAATTGATACTATGGAAATGGGTGCTTATCTAGATTTGATTCTTCATAATAACATTATCAATCCAATGTTTAAAGAAAAAGACTTTAATAAGGTAGTGCCTACAGTTATACTTGCCCCTAAAATCTCTAGAGATTTTTCTGCATTCATGGATGAAATTGTACAATATAATAGTAAAGCTAAATCTACTCAAAAACTACCTTTAAATATCGTTACTAATATTGTAGATATGGATGGATATTCAGATATTTGTGATTTATGTGGTTGTAAATACATTAAGAAATATATTGATCCAGAAATCTTTAAAATGGATATTGAGCACGGTTTAGCAGCTACTCCTGATAATGTAGATATTATGGCAGGTTCAGCTGATATGGTTAGCTCTGATAATAGTAAAACTATATTTATCAATCCTCAGCTAATGATAACTGAGACAGGTGAATATACCAATAAGTTTAATCAACTTCTAAATTATTTACAAGGTGAAATTGATAAGCTTACTGTCGAGGGTACTAATCTTACTGAAGTATATAAACTTAAGAAGAGATTAAATTCTCTTAAAGGTAATATGGTAGAAATTTTTATTGGCGGAGTTACTGTAGCTGATAGAGATCAACAAAGAGATCTTATGGAAGACGCTGCATTAAACTGCCGTTCTGCTGCTAAGAATGGTGTTGGATATGGTGCTAATTTTGAAGGTTTTAGAGCTTCTCATGATTTAATATCAAATTCATCGAAATGTGATATTAATATAACAAATGATATGATCAAGATTATATACAATTCATATGAGGCAATCATCAAGCTATTATATAACAGTAGGTATAACAATTCAAATATAGTAGAAGATGTTTTAAAAGAAAGTCTTGAAAAAGTATGCCCTATTAATCTAAGAACAGGTGAATATGATAATCACGTACTTTCTAGTATAGATTCTGATATCTGTGCATTAGACTCTATTTCTAAGATAGTTACTATTATGGCTACATCGAATCAAATGCTTCTCCCTAACGTTAATGACTATAAATATTAATATTATTTTACACAGGACTTCGGTCCTGTGTAAATTTATTTTATTTCAGTTATATATTATTTATGTGAGTAAGAAGCATACGGCAGGCTTGCTCGACATTAATAAATCCCCGGAGGTGTTTTTATGTTTATGAATAATAATTCATATAACAAAAAAGAAGAAACTGAAACTAGAACCTATATTGTTAGGTTCTTGGATAATGATAGCAATATTATCCATCGTGCGTATATCAAATACGCACAAGAATCATTGCCTTTTCCAAGGCAATATTTCATGCATGGTTACGAGTTCTTCGAGCATTCAATATCTGAAGAACTTTATACAACGGTTAATCTCTCTCCTACGAGATTAGCCGAAATAATTTCCCGAATGATAAGATATGCGTTCGGAAATGTTATCAGTACTGAATTCAAGTATGATACGGCTTATGTCGTATTTGAATGCGGCATAAAAATGGTAGTCTACGATTATTCTCTAGACCACTACAGCAAAAACACAAAGAAAATGAACGAGTTTAAACGTTCACTCTATAAAACAGTAAACTGCATTATAAATGCATAAGGCTGTTTAAAAAATAATCCGTTATTGCCAAGCGGATTATTTTTTGCAATTTACATAGAAAGTAACTTAACTATAATATCTTATCAATAATCGGGAGGTAACGATTTATGGCTAAAATGGTTATGACGATGGAACAATATATCAATAATCCAGCAGGTTGGGGGAGCGCGACTAATGCTACCCCGAAACCAAACGTTGAATCTATATATTTAGATAAGTTAAATACATTAGAAAAACAAGGAGAAATTAAACTTAATTGTGTATCAGTTAAAGAAAAACACAAATACTATGTCTATACTAAACTACCATCAGAGTCTAATCCAGGATTTTATTATGATGTAGTTATAGAATTTTCTGCCCCTGAAGAAAAACAAACTGATAACTTAAACAAATATTATGTAAAGTTTTTCTCAAATGACCCAAACTTTGTATATACATATGCCTATGCATTTAAAACTCATGGTTTAACAATTCCTGAATTGGAAATTAAGTTGCCATTTAAATCTCTTGCTCAAAGAGCTAATATGAGAAACCCTGGAAATACAATAGGTTGGGTTAAAAGTTTTTATGTTGTATATATACTCATGCAAAGAAAAAACCTCTTAAATCTAGGTAACTTTGAAAGATTTAGTAAAGGTACTTTCTCTACTTCTATATCTAAAGAAATACCTATGTGGGCTATAAAGGAAGCTGAATTTAAAACTTATCAAAAAACCAAAAAAGCTCGAAATGGTATTAGTAAATCTTCTAGAGTATTGAAATCTAAGAGTTTAATTCCTGATGTAGTATCTGAGCCATTAATGAAGATAACTAAATTAGTGAATAAATCTAGTATTGTGTCTAAAAAATCTAAAATGACACATAATACTAAAAAAGTTAAAAAGATATGAGGTTATATATTATATAAGTGTAATACTAATAAAACTTTTAGGAGGAGTTTAAAATGCAACAAAATTTTAGTTTGTTTGATTTAAACAATGAAATGTGGACTTATGTAGACAATTGGATGGCTTTAGAAAAAGATGTTGTCTTTAAACATGTCAAAGGGGCAATATTAGTTCCAGTATCGAGCTTTTATAATGTCCCTCCGAATCTATCTTTAGACTCTTTTATCTTATCTACAAAGAAATGTTACAACTCTGATGAGGTAAGAGAGCATATCTGTCAATATTTGAATTACTTTGAAAAGTTCTATGATATTGATCATGAACTTTTGGTAATATTCTATCGTATGAAATGTATGATTGACTACGGTGTAGTATGTACTAATGGTGATGTTCATCCTTATCCTGAATACTGTTTTATCAATGATATCAAAACACAAATTCTATCTGATAGAATGTATGAAAAAGTTGGTAGAATGGTTCAAGAAAATTATCAACTAAATCTTGTTTATAGAAACAAGAATAACGAGGGTCTGCAATATACCGATACTCACGGTAAATACTTAATGGAAATTTCCATGTTTATGAATATACTTATCCCTCTAATCTGTCACTTTATGTATAAAAAGAAAATGACTGATGGAGTAGACGAATTCGTAATTGGAATATTTTCATTACTATTTGATAAGTATAAAGATGTAGACCTAACAGCAAAACTCTATGAAACAACTTACACTACAATGATGAGGCATTATAAGACTAATACTCAGCTTTGGAATATGTGTAAAATTAGAGGTATGGACCCTATAAGTAACAGTGATGATGCTTTAAAGATTATTATCACTCAGGTCATGCCTAAATATAGATATGATGCTAACATGATAACTTATAACTTTGCATCTATACAAAATGCTATTAAGTATAATATAGGTATAGGTTATGAGTATGATTATATCAAGCTATCTGCGTCTAAAAGAGATGGTGAAGATAATACTTCAGAGTTTGATAAGTTTGAAGCTTATTTAATCAAATCTAATGAAGCATTGTTCTTACAAAATAAGTTCAATTGCGCTAAGACTATGCAGAATATAACTAATAGATTTGGTCCTTTCGATGACGATGAAATAGATTTTTATTATCATGAATTATCTAAAGGAGGAAAGATAGTTATAAACGCTTTTCAGTTTAAATTAATATCTAACTTATTCTTTGGACAGTTTGGTGATGATATGTCTATCAAATCCATCAATGCTAGAGATTATATAAAACTAATCATATCGGCAAGGAGACTATTAGAAAGTAATAATATGATACAGCTCCCTTATATTATATCAAGTAGAGTTGTTAGAATTATTACTAAAAATACTATTAACAAGAAAGAGATGTCTAAACTCGAATCTTCAGAGCTATTCGAAACAGTTAGATTAAAATATAGAAATCCTAAGATTGAAAAGGCAATCTTAAGCGATATTGCTATCATATTATCTAGCGAATTCGAATTTATTGACTATCATAACCGCGAATTAAATGGCAAGAAAATAGAAGTATCTTCAGATTTGATTCTTGAAGAGTTTCTAATGTATGTTTGTCTAATATAATTAATGAGGGAAGACAAAATCTTCCCTCATTAAATATTTTTTTATTTTGGAGGTATTTAATATGAAAATTGAAATTGGAAAAAGATATATGTTTGACATATTAGGAAGCCAGTATATTGCTAATGATACATATAGTGTTACTGTAGTAAAGAAGAAGTCTTTATTCAGTAATAAGTATATATGTATCTCTGACCAAACACATCAAACTTTAATAGTTCCTAAAAAATTATTGAGTCCTATAGTACCTAACAACAAAAATTTACCAGTATTTATTCAACGTAAAGCTAATTCTTTATCATTCGATGAAATAGATTATAATATCCTAGATGATATTTATTCTGAATATCTTGAGACATTAAGAGAATGTATTCCTAAAGATGGTGAAAAAATAAATAGACTTATGGATGAGCTCATAGATGTTATAAAGATGAATCTTGGTATAATTTTGTCTAAAATGTCTTTACAAGTCTATAATAATAAAGAAGCTATTAATATAGAACTAGCCGAGAATAGACTTATCAGGAATTGTATATCTCCTGATACTATTAATAGAAACAAAAACTTCTTTCTAAAAGATTTAGAAATAGAAGTCGATAGATTTATTATGTCTACAAAGAATGATATTTTGGAAGCTGATTCATATGATGAAGTCAATGAAATTTTTCTTGAAAAATTTCCTTATAAGTGTATAGTATCTACTGTTCAAGTAAATGATAATAGTATCGAAAAATTAATCGGAATGATTACTGATGCTTTATCAAGGTCTAATATAGATTTTATAGTTATACCTACTGTTACGCCAGGAACAAATCTTTCTGATATTACAGAAGAGCAGTTGAATAGTATTAAAAATTTTAATAGTAGTACTGATATCAATGAAATAGATGAGTCTTTAGAAGAATTGTTATCTTTCAGATTTGGTACTATGATATTCGATAAAGAACAATCATATGATGAGATGTATGATATCATAAGTGAAGTATTTGAAGTATGTACAATCGAAAATGATGATAAAAAAATAACCACGCTTCCATTTGATATAATAGTATTATCATATGAATATTCAAAGGAGTAATTATTATGGATAAGAATGATTTAAAACAATTCTTAATATCTAATATACCGTCTGCACGAATAGGTTCAGGAGGTAAACAGATTATATGTAATTGTGTTTTTCCAGGATGCAACGATACTAAAGGACATTTATATATTGGACCTTTTGAGTCTAACGATAACGAACCTATCATGTATAACTGTTACAAATGTAGAAATTCAGGTATAGTTAACTTAGATTTTCTATCTATGTTTGGATTAGATAATGATATCGGTAAAGAAGTAGTTAAAGCTAATAAAGTATCCTCATATAGAACTTATGTGAAGAACAAGGATATCATTTATAATGTGAACAATAACTATGTTACTGAATGCAAAGCATCTAGATATAAATTAAATTACATCAACAATAGGTTAGGCTTGAGCCTAACCTATCAAGATTGTTTAAATTGTAAGATTGTATTGAATCTTGGAGATTTAATCCAGTCTAATGGTATAAAATACTTTACTAGAAATATTGATATAGTAAAACAACTTAATACAAATTTTGTTGGATTCTTATCTAGATCTAACGGATCTCTTAATATGAGAAATCTAGAAGTAGGTCCAGTTCACGATAATATCAATGCTAAGTATATAAACTATAACTTGTTTAAAACTGTAGCTAAAAATGATTATTATATTATACCAACTTCTTTTAATATAGATGAACATCTCAAAATTTATATAGGAGAAGGTCCATTTGATATATTAAGTATATACTTTAATGTAATTCAAGACCATTACAATTCTATATTCATTGCAGGTAAAGGTAAAGCTTATCTTTCGGCTATACAATTCTTGATACTAAATTACGGAATATATGATTTTGAAATACACTACTTTCCTGATAAAGACGTAAGTGATTACTTTATGAGAGGTATAGTCAACACTTTAAAGGTATTTGGATGTGATATTTATATACACCGTAATGTATATCAAAACGAAAAAGACTTTGGAGTTCCTAGAGATAGAATAGTAGACGGAGTTATAAAAGTTTAAGGGGATTAAAATCCCCTTAAATTATTTTTTGATTATATATAATAATAGTGTAAAGAGAAAGAACTTATCAATCCCTTACTTGATAAGTATTAATCTTTAACCAACCTCTTTACATATTAATAATCATATAGTCGAGAGACTTAAAATCGGAGGAAATTAAAATGGAAGAAAGAAAAATTGAAGTAATCACCACTAACAGTAATTTACCAATCTACGTTAAAAATCATGCTAATTCTGAAGTTATATACTATCAGTATGATGGACGTAAACTAGTTTGTAAAACTAGCATAAGAAATCCATTTCCGATGGTAGTAGACCTAGAAAGGTACGAAGTAGACGAGTATACTGGTGAAGTAACACATTACTGCTCTACCAACGGTAGTACAACAAAAGAGATTATTCATGATACACCATTATCTAGTTGTAGCTCTCCTCATAAGATATACAAGGAGTATTATGATTATGATGAGCTCACTATTTTCTATGATACTGGTAATCAACATCAGGCAATGTGTCTTCGTAAATATAAAGACGAAGATGTAATCGATATAGTAGTAAACTTTACCACTATTGTTGATGACAAAAAAATAACCGCTTGTTATACACTTCCATTAGAAGACAGTGATGGTATACTAGACATTGAAAAAATAGACACTACCAAAGCATTCTTAGGTAGTGTTTTTGTTCACGAAAGAGACAAATCTGGAGATTATATCGAAAGTGAATATTTTTATATTAGTATTGATTATATTCATCTCGAGAAGAAATCTGATAAAAAATATTTATCAGAATGGCTTACATCAGTAAAAGATATTATAGATGTAGACATTTATCCAGAGTTATCAGTGTATGCCGATTATTGGTTAACCGAAGACTTAACATTAATATCTACTAAGGTTATTCCAGAGCATGAAGAAATCGATAGTGAATACCATGAATATCAACAAGTGACTTATTATACGAATGGAAAAATAGACAAAATAATTAATTGCAAGAAAGTGGAAGAAGAAGAGCATAAATATGAAAATGTTAGTGACAGTGAAATTTATATTAAATCAACATATATCGAAACTGTTACTCAATATGACATAAACGGTAATATTGTAACTGACGAAGAAGAATAATTCTATAATATAATGGGGTCATATGACCCCATTTATTTTTTATTTATCTTGCCTTTATTTTTTATATGAAACATTTTTATAAATAAAGGAGGTGTTAGTATGAGTGGAAAGTTTATTAATAAGACTTATGTTAATACTATAGATAGTTTAACACAAGGTACAATTAATAAAGTTAAAACAGCTAACTACGTTTTTAATGATAAAACTCCAGTTATATGTAACTGGTATAATCTTAATAATAAAGCAACTACATTAGATGAGGGTACTAGAGCAGAGTATTCGTCTCTTGGTAAAAAAAGTCCAATGAGATTTAACAAAATAACTGAAGCTATATTCTATACTCGTAATATAAGAATAGAACTAGAAGAAGAATATAGTGATGAGGGATTAGGTGTATCAGGTATGCCTAGTATTGCTGGTATAGTTCTCCCTAACACATGGGTACCATATCAAGGAGATTTCTTTACTTTTACTCATGCTGGTAAAGAATGGATGTATAAAGTCAATGCTGTATCATTCGATACTATCGATAATAATAATAATATATATAGATTTGAGGCTATGCTGGATAATATAGGAACTAAAGCTATTGAAGAACAAGTAGTAGATAGATTTAGAATGATAATAAATAATGTAGGTACTAATTTTAATGCTGTTATTAATGAAGAAAGTTATTTAACTATTGATATACTTGACAATATATTACTAAAGTTAAAAGACTATTATATAGCATTATTCTATAATGATAGGGTGCAGACATTCACTTATGAGGGATATTATGGAAATCTTTATGATCCATACATGATAGAGTTTTTGATAAGAAATAAAATTATGGAGGGTTCAACTGAGTATGTATTTGTACATCATGAGATACCTATTCCTAGAACTTTTTCTATTGAATATAATGATACTTACTTTAGAGCTTTAGAAACTAAAACAACATCTCTATTCAATAACAATACATATCATGCTGATATAATAGATAACTCATATTCGTTATTCTCTACAGTTAAAGAAGAATATTATATGATAGATTATAAAGACAAAGGATTACAGAGATATACTACATTAGATCCAGATTTTGTACGTAGAGTTCACACTGGCGAGTTATATGAAAATCAATCTTATCATAGTATTTATAATATAATCATTAGATATATGAATGGTATGAAGATAGATTCTAATATTATCCCTATAATAGAGAATATAGAATTCGTTAAGTCTGATAATAATCTATTCTATGTAATACCTATGATTATATTTATCATTGAAAATTCTATCAAAAAGTTAATGACTTAACATACTATTAAATTATACTTAACCTTAAGGAGGTATCAATTATGGTCAACTCTGCTTGTGAGGATTTAATGATAGAATGTATAGACCAATTTCAGAAAATCGATGATCCAATTTATTCAGAATCTGTTTGGTTTGTAGTTGATAAGTATGTAGACGAAGCCATTCAAGAAGGAATGGGTTCAATTTTTGATTCAGATAGCGATACAACTGTTTCTTCTTTACTTTCAGATCTATTTGGTGTAGATAATCGTGAGGGATTAGATCCTACTATTTTTATATCAGAAGATGATCTAGAAGAAGAATTCATTCTACCTGATGAAATAGAATTTAAAAAATCTGAAGAGGATGGTGAAGAATATGAATAATCCTAGAATGGATGAATATATAGCTAATTTTACTGAAACTAGATTTTTATGTTTAGAGAGAGCTGTTGATGAGTATATTCAAATAGCTAAAGAACTTTTATCTGAAACAACAACTACTTCAGATAGATGTATTGATGTTTTATTTAATGGATTAACTCAAGAAGAGATTGATGAAATTATCGACTCTGAACCACTAGAAGATCTAGATTATGAAGACTATGATGACGAATTCGATGAAATGGAAAATGATGATGTTGATGTAATAATTGACTTAGAATTAGATCCAGATGTAATCGAGATAGAATAGGAGGAACTTAAAATGCAAAGACAAATGACTAGTAAAGAAGTACGTTATGTAAATATAGTTAATAGAAGTAGACAGATTAATCTAAGCCCTATTATTGCTAGATTTGCTAACGTAAAGAGAAAGCTAACAGCTGCTCAAATTAGAATATGTTTAATCAATGGTGCATATGTATATGCAATTGGAGATAATGGTCAAAAGACTCAACTAAATCTTTCTAATTATAATATACTTAATATTCCTGATCCTGTTAAGGAAGAAAACAAAAAAGAAATAGTTAAGGAAAGTCCAGTAGTTGAAACTCAACCTGAAGCTCCAGATATAGATGATGAAACTTTAGTTCAATAAAAAATAACGGCTGCGTGTGCAGCCGTTATTCTCTTGTTTTGTATGGTGACTAATTATTAGTCACCATAAGTGCCGACAACTTCTGAATCGTCCATCTTAAATGCCTCCTTTTCTGTAGATTCATAGAGGTCTTCTATGTAGTCCTAGAATGAAGTATTGTATTCATTCACTATAAATAGTATATAATTAAATATCTGTAGAATTACAAATTAGAATATAGGATCAACAAATTTTATAGTTGGATCTGGATGATTGGTTAAACAATATAAAGCTACAATGTTCTCTTTAGATATATCTCTCGTAGCTTTACCATCCATACCTATAATTTGAACTTTAGCTTTTGCTGCTTCTTCACATTCTTTATTAGCTTCTACTGTATATACAGGTTTTACTATACAAGTATCACCATCATAGTCAGCACCCATTGCAGTAATTAATCCATTACTAATAGACATAGTATCAGAGAATACTGGAGATGTATTAGATAGTATATCTTCTTTTCTAATCTTAGGATACCATTTGTATAATTTACCATTAATTACTATAGGCTCAGTTTTATTAGTAGATTTAATTCTTATTTTGGAGGGGTATTGATTTAAATAAGAGTCAATAGGAAATCTTGTAATTAATACCATCTTATCTTCAGTCATATCACAAGCCGCTCTATAGAATAAATCACACCATGTTAAAGGTCTTTCAATTATTGGATAACTACTATAATCTTTATTGCCATCACTAGCATATTGTTCTGCATCTACTTGATATCCTTTAAATGTCATATAAAGTTTATCTGGGTCTAAAGGACCGAGCTTTTTATTTTTTAATATATATGTCATTTGAGTTTTATCAATTGGGAGAGGTATAGGAATAAATCTATTAGAATATCCATGTACAAATCTTTCTATTTGTTTATTTATTTCAATATCAGAAAAAGTAATTTGATAATCTTCTAAAGGAACTTGAACAACTTCTTTGGTATCTTTTATCATAACAGGGAATTCCATTTTTCCAGCAAATTGGTTTTCGAAATATCTTCTTAACCAGAATACTATATATGGTTTGAAGTTGGTTATAGCTGCAGCTAATGGTTCAGCAGCATGGTTCATATCAACCATAATATCTTCTATATTTTCTGCTTTAAGTTCAGGACATGATAGTACTAATCTAACAGAATAGTCAACAGTTTTATACATTACACCTTTCTTAATTAAACCAGTCTTTCCTGGTAAGTTACTTGAAGTTTCTTGACCATTAATAGTAGTACCAGCACCAAACCAGTCGTATATTTGTTGAAGTATAGTTTGAATTCTTCCCTTAGTTGCATCAGATAAAGTTAATCCGTAAGAAGCAGTTTCTTTTAATGACTTAGCTGCAAGTATTAAAGATGAATATAATTTATTAATTTCACCTACACCAATACTTGCTTGTTTAGTATCTACGTCTCTATAGTATGCTGGTATTACTACATATCTAGTAATCCACATAATCTTTCTATTCTGGGCTATAAACTTAAGTCTTAATTGTCTAGACTTAGTATTAGATGTATTGAAATTAATCTTATCAAAATTTTTCTTTAACCAATCTATGCCTGTATCACCATCTGGATCTTTTACTAATTCACCATTTTCAGTTATTTTGAAAGTATCTGTACCATGAACAATATCAACTATTTTAGAATTGAGTTGACATAATGCTTTATATACAAGAGGATGTAAGAATGTTCCTCCTAGATCAATATATGCATATATTCCAGATCTTTCAGCTTTAGTTATACCAAATATTTCATTAGATAATAATCCTTGTGGTGTAGGTGTTGGACCATTAAAAAATACAGGATCTGATACTTCTTTACAATTGTTAACTTTAATAAACTTTTCAATATCTAATAACTCTACTTTTAACGTGTTATTATTAGCAGCTTCATTTAATAGTATTAAATCATAATCTGATAATAATGTAGTAATATTATCCATAATATTCCTCCTTAAACTTTATAATTTAATCAATGGGGACTTATTCCCCATTGATCTTTTTTATCGTTACAAAATATGATTCTTCGAAATTATTGAGTTCTATAATATAGTTAGCTCCATACATATAATATGTTTGCGGAAATACTATATTGTTACTTTCTACTATATCAGCACTTATTGCATAAGTGATAGTGTTATCCTCAAAATTTATAACACCTACCATACAGTTAGTTCCTTTTAAGATATCATATATAATGCTATTTTGAGCGATATAGTTACTCATGTAGTTTTTTAAATCTATTCCGTCTACATGTTTAGTAAATTCAACCAGATCTAGTAACGTCATAGATAACATCATGGAACCAACCCTCCTTCTTCCATAGCATCTAACATCACTTCACCCTCAATCTGTTTTTTACCAGCTTCAGATTGCATACGTTCGTATGCAATCTTTTGAAGCACTTGTAAAACAGAAAGAGGCATTTCTCTTAATTCCATAAAAGAAATTTTACCTTTAAAGAAAGTGGACAATTGCTCAAGACGTATTATATCTTGCTCAAAAGACCCAGTTGATGACGTGTAAAAACCATGGAGTCTGGACGATCTGGTTGAGCTTCTATCTTCTTACCACACTTAGGACAAACAGTTTCTGGTGTTTGATAAGAAATATTTATGATTTTGTTTCCATCTTCATCTAATTCACCTTCATCAAAATCATTAGTCTTTACTGATAGATTTGTTAATTGGTCAGAATTTAAATTCTTAATAATAGAAGCAAAAATCTTAATTCTTCTCTTAGCAGTTAGAGTTTTGTTAGTAAAGTCTGGTTTAGTATCGATCTTTAATAGTTCACCAGTACTTCTATTAATCATATAAATATTTTCAATATAAGATAATAATAGAATCAAATCACTGTACTTATCACTGAAATCTTTTGGAATATATGATTGCTCTATAAATAAATCATATAGAGATGGCTTTCTTAATTCTGCTACATAATCATCAGAAATTTGGAATAGCTCAGTAGTTAAAGGTTTAGATTCTCTTGTACCATTATGAAGAATATCAAAGTACTTATCCTTAACTTCATCATTTCTAAACTTAATCATATCATTAATAGGTTTAGTTTGTAGAAATACATTATCGCACTCACAAGTATAAGTGATAATATTAGCTTTACCAAATGTAGCCTTATATAATGTGAAGAAATAATCATTAATAGAACTCATAGAAACTGTTTTAGCCCATTCATTGAAAGAACTTGGTTTAGATTCATCAATAATATGGTCATAAATAAGTCTCATTCTATCAATCATAATCTGAGTCTCATTACCATTTCTAGCTCTAGATGGATCTAACTTTTCAATTTCTAATGCAGATAATGCAGACATTCTAACACAACGTTTTTCTTCATATAGAACACCGTCAGCACATTCAATAGCAGAATCGTTAATTTCCTTAAGAACTCTAGAACCTGACACAGTCTTCTTAGAAATTCTGAATTTGTTTAAGTCAATAGTATTGGTTACAGGCTTGAACTTTTCAGACATTTCCTTTCTTATAGTATCATAAATTTTCTCAGTCTTTTCTTTTTGCTGTGCTTCTATAGCTTTTCTTTGTTCTTCAGATTCAGTGGTGTCTTCATCGTCATCCTCAGATTCTTCGTCATCTAATAGACCTAAATCATCATCTATGTCTTTATCAATTATGATTGAGTTAGCAGATCTATCATTATCGTCTGAATATGTTGTAGTTTCTTCCTGAACAATCTGAGTAATTCTTTCATCATCAGGATTAGGTTCGTCCATTCTGATATTATTTAAATCATGTTCTTTATCATCATTGAATCTCTCCATTGCTTTAGCTATATAATCATTTTGTTGAGGTTGTTCATCATCAACTAATTTGAACTTCTTAGGAGAAACATCTGATTCGATATTAATATCATCATTGTCAATATCAGAATCTAAAGATTCTTCAGCTCTTTGTATCTTACCCTCTTCTATAGTAGCTAAAGATTCTTGTCTTAATCTCTCAATAGTCGGATCGATATTTTTAATACCATCATCAATCATAGGATTACCTGTGCCAGTTACAGGTTGATCCTTAGCATTTAATTGGGCTACTTCTCTTCTGTTTACTTCTACAGCTTCATTAGCATTTAATCTAGTAGGCATATGAGGCATAGCCTTAGGAGTTGCAACTGGAATTGCACCCTCAGATAAATCGTTTAAAGTAACATTCTTTTGATTTTCCATATTTAATATCCTCCTTAATTCATCATACTATCTAATACTGAACCTGTTTCAATATTGATAGGTATATAAGTGTTTAATTGGTCAGATTTGATAGATATATTAATACACTTCTTATCTACATCTAAACTACAATCTACATTAACAGTAGTGTACATTGGTAAATAAGTTTCTATCTGATTTTTAATTCTATTATTTAAACTATCTATATCTATATCAATACTATATCTAAATTTAGATACAATACCCACACCCATATCTGGATGTGTTTGAATAGTTCCTGGTTCTAATAATATTAACCTAACAATTCTTACAACACCAGAATCAGGCTCCTGTAATACCTTAGGTTTATTGAATTTATTAATAGACATGAGTGGTTCAGAAACGTCATAAGCCAAATCACATCACTCCTTTAAAACACAAATTTATTAATTTGTTTGATGTATAAATTTGTATTAGAGAACATTTTTATAATTATCGAACGAAAGGAGCATAGTATATGGCAAGAAAATATAAATGTATATTTTGTTCTAAATCATTTGAGAGAGATAAACTAAGTACTCACATAGATAAAGAACATGAAGAAATGTTAAATGAAAATAAAGGTTATACTTCTAATAGAATAGTGTTTGATATATGCAATAAAAAAGAACCTGTAGGAGCAGGTCATGGATCTTGTAGAATATGTAAAAAAGATACTAACTGGAATGAGCAGTTAGTTAGATATGAAGCTTATTGTTCTCCTAACTGCAAATCTGAAGCTAGAAGAAGAGCTAAAGAAAATATGATTAAAGTATACGGAAAAGAAACTCTATTAGACGATATAGATTGGCAGAATGATAAGATGCTTGCTAATAGAAAAATATCAGGTAAATATAAATGGTCTGATGGTACATATAAAACATATGTAGGATCTTATGAACAAAAATTTTTAGAATTTTGCGATGTTGTTCTTCAGATTCGCTCTGAAGATCTTCTTACACCAGGTCCTAGAATTGAATATGAATTTGAAGGTAAAAAACATGCTTGGATAACAGATGCTATATATCTACCATATAATCTTGTATTTGATATTAAAGATGGTGGGGATAATAAAAATAATAGAGAGATGCCAGAGTATAGATCTAAGCAACTTGCTAAAGAAGCATGTATATCTAAGGATGGACAATATAGTTATATAAGACTTACTAATAATGAATTTGACCAATTATTATCTATATTTGCTGAACTCAAGTTATCATATCAAGAAAATATCAATCCTAAAACAATAACTCGTATACATGAACATATGGGTTTAGCAGCGGCCAACCCTATGGTTGGTCCTAGTCAACCTCAATTATTTATTACTAATTATATAAAAAAGAACTCTTTTGAAAGAGGTTGGTTTGTATCTAATGATATTGTTCCTGACAAAGTTCTTACTGTTAAGAAAAAGAAACTTAAAAAAGAAGATGGAGATAATCTTATTAATAATTCAGAATGTGTAGTGTATAGATATAAAGGTGATATTAACAGTGTTTTACGAGAGTTATTTTATAATTATAAAAATGATATAGATGTAGATGATGATTATCTACCTAAGTTACTAACAGAATTTGATAATATATTAAATGATGAACAACTTGATTTTAGTACAATGGTAGAACAAGTAGATATAGAAAGTATATTAGAACAACACAATACTAATATAGAAACTCTTAAATTTCAATTAGAATGTGTTAAACATAAAGTAAATGTGTTTCCTGTATTAGATCCTATTAAATATGAATATAAAAAAGCTTTACTTAGAGAATATGAAGATGTAACTATACTTCAAGATATGAAAGGTAAATACTTTGCGCTTAATAGATTGAATCAGAGAAGAACACGTGGAGTAGATAGTATTTATGAAATAAGCCGAAGTTTACTAAATACTATTAAATAAACATTAGAATAATACTAGTAATATAAAGGAGGAAATTAAATATGATTTATTCAGAATCAGCAATGTTAATTCTTAAAGAAAGCTCTAAGTGTGATAAGAAGTCACATACATATGAAACTGATGCTGTATGTAGTGATTTTCAAGACACAATGAGCGGTTTAGATTCGAGAGAGCTAAGCTATACTATAGATTCTTTACCTGTAATTAAAAGCGGCGGTGGTCGTGAATGTGGCGAGTGTGGAGGTAAAGAATGTGGAAGTCAATGTGAATCTTATCTAATTGGATTTGATATGTTAAATAAGATATGTGAATCTTATGATGATATCGATACTGAGATTGAAGCATACTATGCAGTATGTGAACATTATGGGTTCGAAAAGGGAGATTTAGCTGTAGTATTCGAATCTGATGATGTAGCTGAACAAATTATTGAAGAAGCTAAGTCTACTAAGAAATGTGGATTAGCTAAAAATTGTGACGATGCTATTAAGACATTCCAATCTAAAGGTATCGGAGTATTCAAAAAGAAGTCTTCTAAGAAAAAGAAGAAAAAATAATTCTCTAATTCTCGAAATAAACTGTCTAGGAGGAAACCTCCTAGACAAAATATTATACGATTATATATTATAGATGTGTATATGAAAGTATACAACTAAATTACTTTAAAATGAAAGGATGAAAGCTGATGAATAATTTATTTATCCCGCTTGAAGCTACTATGTTTGGAGACGTTAACATGTATACTGACATGGAGTTCTATCATGCTAGCTTAGAAAAATTATCAGACGGTGAAACCTTAAACCCTCAAGAGTACTTCCAAAAATGGGAGCTTAAAGACAGTGTTGATGAAGATTCTATAATTCCTCGTATATCATTGAGCACCTCTATCGAAGGATGTTTAAAAGGCATCTATCATAAGATTGAAGAAGGTACCAAAGTATACATTTATAAAATTGCAAACTACGGACGAATGAAACACGAGAGACCCTTAAACATAGTAAAACCAACCATGAATGCGGTATGGGATTCGTTTATTACACATGAATATTGGTGCCTCAACTCTATAAGCCCTGAATACTATGAATTGGTTGGTATAGCTACTACAAATAAAATATATTACTTATCAAGTCAAACTCACAAACAAGGATTAATTCATATTTATGATGCCACACAACACAATGAAAATATTAATGAAACAATTGATTACGTCAATCCATACACTCAAAATAGAACTAAAATTAGACCTAGAAGAATTTGCCCTGAAGTGTTCTATAACTACGAACCTGTGTTCAATGATTGGAATGCTGAACCGGGAGATTTCGTATCACGTAAAGATAATGGTGAAATAATACACTTTGAAAAATATACTAGAATAACTAGACATAATATTATTATGACATTCTACGTAGAAAAGAAAAGTAAAAGAAAAACTGTTGAAGAGTATGGTAAATGGGATTTACCAGAGGATTATTCTAAGATTAAATTCGAAGATCAACTTGTTCTTGTTGATGATAAAAAAGATAACGAAGAGGTTTAATAAACTATGAAAATTTTCACAATTCAATCAAATGAAGTTGTAGATAAAATCATATCTAACGATATATATTTCATAGAACCTGATGACGAATTCTTAAAATCTAGAGGAAATCTTGAGCAACCTTATAGAAATTTAATAAAAGTTTTAAACTTCAACACATCACCTATTTTTGGATGTGTCGAGGGAGAAAAATGTGAGTTCTTTGGTTGTTCCACAAAAAATTCTAAAGTTGTTATATTAGATGTTCCAGAAGATAAAGTAATACTAACCGATTATTACAATTGGGTAGATTATATATTCTCTGTAGAACAGAATGATTGGGATTTCTATTCTCCTAAATATATCATTCCAAAAAATACAGTTTTAGAGGATTTGGTATTAGCTAGAAAAACAAATATAAATGTTTATCAAGCTATATTACCATTTATATTAAGAAAATGGGTGATAGGAATTTATCCTATTACCCAAAAATTTAGTGACTATCATATAGGAAGTGGTGGAAATCACATTCTCTATCCAATCAATTTCTATATAGATATAAATAATATAAAATTAGAAAGGGAGTAATTTTTATGCCAAACTGGTGTATAACAAACATTACAATGGAGGCTCGCGACGATTCTCCAGCAGCTTTAGCTGCTTTAAAAAGTCTAAAGAAGAATATTGAATACTTCTTTAATAGTCCTGCTGATGATATATCATTAGCATATAATGGCTTCGGTAATTCATGGTTAGGTAACTATATATTACAAAACAATATTGGATACGATGTTTCTAGCTTACAAAATAGTACTGACGCTAAAGAAAAAGAAATATACGACTGCTCTTTTGAATGTAAAGATGGAAAAAGAATATATTCTATCTATCGTTGTAGAGGAAGCATTCAGTATACAGACGATTTCTGTGATGACGATGAAGATGAAGAATTTTCCTTCTTCTCTTTTACACAGGAAGATGCATGGACTCCATGTTTATTAATGTGGAAAGAGATAATAGCTAAGAACTACAGTGATGCTAATGGACCACTAATCCTAATATGGTATCAGACCGAAGAACCTGGAAACGAAATATACTTTACAAACGATGCAGAAAGAAATTTCTATCCAGATACTTGGTTTCTTGAAGGTGCTATTAAACCAAGACATACAAATTTAGATATGATTCCACCTGAAGGAATCGATTTTTATGATTTCTATAGTAATGATAATGAGGTTTTATCGTTCATTAATAATAATATAACATCTCATAAATTCGAAACAGTAGAACAAGCAACCGATTTTATTAACCATGAACTAGATTCTGTTCCATTATTCGTTAATCATAATCCTAAACTAGAAGATGAATATTATCATGGTTGTGATGAATACTTTGGCGCTCATGAATACAAATTCGCAGAAATAGAAGATGTGGATTATATTTATGAAGATGAATATGAAATAATCAAGAAACTAGAGGAGAATAAATAATGAATATTGTATTCACTGATGGAGCAGTAACCGCAGGATCATCCTGCGGTGCAGCTGTTCTTTTAAAAACAAATAAAGAGTTTAAAAATGCTGAAATTGTAGAACAGGCTGTTAAGATTAATGAAGAATCCACTAACAACGAAGCTGAACTATTTGGCATTCTTAAAGCTATCGAATTAATAAATTTCCATAATTATGGTGATGATGATACTAACATCATTTTTTCTGATTCCGAATATGCAATCTTTAGCCTAACTAAATGGATTAAAGATTGGATTAAAACCTATACTGCTACTAGAAATAATTCTTTAATAACTCCAAAAATGATGACTAAAGGTGGTAAAGAAGTTAAAAACTGTAAACTTATATGTACTATTATAAACCTTATCGCTAAGAATAATATAAAAGTTAAGTTTATGCATATTCGTGGACATATGAACAAAAACAATGCTGACGATATCAAGACCCAAGCTGCTTATTATGCAAAACGTAATAATATCGATTACAAATTAGCATTGTCTCAATCTGAGTTTATATGCAAATACAATGACTATATAGATAATTTAGCTAAAACTTATCTAGAAAAGTATATCTACGGTGAATTATCATATCAGACCATGTATGCATTTGAGGCTGGTGAAACTCAAGTTGAATGGGCTGAAATTGATGAAACCAAAAAATTCTATACTCAAATAGATATAGAAACTTCCGGTGAATTTAACGATGAGATATACGGTGATCAGTATATACTAAATAAAAAGACTATGGAGAAATACTTCTCTTTAGTTGAGTAAAATAATGGGGGTATTTTTACCCCCATTATTTTTTTATAGTTAAATCAACGATGTATTAAATACTTATAATATAGGAGGATCATAAAATGAACGTAGCAGGAATAGTAAACGATTCAATAGTAGATGGACCAGGACTAAGATTTACAATCTTTGTTCAAGGATGTCCACATAATTGTCCAGGATGTCATAATCCTGAGACTCATGATTATAATAAGAAATGTAAAGAATACTCAGTAGATGAGTTATTCAACATGATTAAGAGTAATCCATTATTAGATGGAGTTACTTTTTCTGGTGGAGAACCTTTCTCTGAACAACATGTAGAAGAACTTATAGCATTAGCTAAAAAGATTAAAAATGAAACTAAACTTAACCTATTGATATATACAGGTTATACTTTAGAAGAGATTATTGTTAAATGGAACAAATCTTTTCTAGATCTTATAAATCTAGCAGATTATCTAGTAGATGGTCCATTCATACAAGAGAAGAAATCCCTAGACTGTAAGTTTAGAGGAAGCACCAATCAAAGATTTTTTGATTTAAATAAAGGAGAGTTGTTATATGAATAAATTGAGCATCAATCTTAATAAATTAGATAGTGATGATTACGAAGCTCAGAATTGTATTGTAGATAATTCACTAGCATCCGGATTAAGCTATCAAATTAATATGAGTAAAGATATACGTGTAAGTACTATATCTGAAGTTCTCAGAATAGAATTGTCTAAATATGGTATCAATAGAGATATTAAAGAGTATGAATCGTTTCAACAGGCTGTTGGATTTATATATGACTATTATGACAAAAAGATTAATCACCCTAATGAATATCCAAAAGAATATTATGATAATCTAATATTCTTAATCGTTTCTTTTGTAAATTTTGCAATCAATTTATATTCAGATGCTAATAGTGTTTACGGTAGAAAGGCAGTTTCTTATAATGATATATTGAATATCGTAAATAATTTTTTCGCGGAGGTATAGAAAATGAATACAGAACTAATTTTAATAAATAAGAAAACTAAATTTGAGTATGAATACGAAACTCTAGAAGATGGATCTTCTAGACTATCTTATGTTTCTATATATAATTCAACTGAGTATAATGATGGCACATTTATTGAAAATAACAGTGAAGTTATATATACTTATGAAGAGTTTGATAAAGTTATCAAAGAAATCGAAGTACGTGATGATATTAAACGAGGTAGAGTAAAACAAATTTCTACATATGACAAATCTACTAGAAATTTAATTCAAATAGATACTTATATCAATGATGAAATTGAAAGAAGTGTCGAATATCTAAATGTAGAAGTAAATGGTGAAGCAACTAGACTACCAAAGATAATACTAGATGGTGTATATAAAACTATATTCATATATGACGATAAGAATAATTATCGTTTACTTTCAGAGGTATTCCTAAATACTAAAACAAAAGCTACTCAAGTTGCTATGTATGAATATGATGAGTTTGGAAATATAAAAAGAAGATATGGAGATAGTAGTAATAGACTCAACTTTGATGTTTATTACACATATCAACCTAAAAATAAGATTAAAACTAAAATGATTAGATATTCAAATGGTACCTTTGAATTTATAGAATATAACTCTAGAGGTGATATTGTATTCTACTCTTGTCCATCTATTAAGAAAACTTATTGTTATACAAGTGATGGTAAATTAATAATGCGTCACGAGACTATTATTAAGAAAGATATAACTATTGATAAAGTTGAAACTAGAACCTATGACAGTGAAAAAGAAGAGGGCTATGAATATGTAACAATCAAAACTCAAACACTTAAATTTAAATGCAAGAAAGGCAAGTTCTATAATAACACAACTTCAACTAAAACTTATGTAAACAAATATAAAATAACTGAAGATAATAGACATATCTTAGTTAGTTCAGTTGGAAAATACAATCCTATCTATGAATGTGAAACTAAAGATATATATACATTAGATGATAACAATGAAGTAACTTCAGTTGAAATTCGTGATAAAAATAATGGAGAACTACTTTCTACTACAGTTTATAACAATAGCGAATTTGTAAAAGAAATTATCGAAACAGATGTTGTAAATCAAATGAAATTTATTCATTCTTGTACTTATGACGAAAATCATAATCTTATAACAAATATAGAAGAATCTAGAAAATTACTTGATTATTTCCCTGCATAAAATGAGAAAAATATCCAGTCACCATAATGGTGACTGGATCATACTAATAAAACTTAAAATTGGAAGGTATAAAACTATGAAAGAATAAATAATATTAATAGCCATTACTAGATTGTTGTTAACAAGATAAAAAATAATAATGATTATATATTATAATAGTGATTAGAGTAGAATATTACTCTATTCAAAACTAATGATTAAAAAATTAAATGAAAGGAGAATTCTACTATGAAAGAAGAATTCAAAACCCCAACAACCCTAACAGTAACACGTGCTTTACAAGCACAAAGTTATTCAGAACAGTATCTCGACAAGAGAACTGACAACGTCAATGCTCGCGCAATGGTTATCCAAGAGCAAATAATTCCAATGATTGGAAAGTATCTATACAATCCATGCATTACTCTAAAAGAGATGGCTGTAATCATAGAGCGAGAGCTCGAAATTAAGACATCTGTGAGCCAAGCTAAATATGCACTAGATGTAGTTAATTCACGCCCAGGCTCAAACATGCACGCTATGTGGGTAAAACCAGATAGCAAAACCAGACAGCAGAATTGCTATTTTCCGAATATGTATATACATACATATTTACTAGCATTCGGAGCTATAGTAGAAGAGGCAAAGTCTTACGATACTTCTGAGTATACTAAGACAGCCAAGATAAGGATAACCTATGAAGGTTATACCAAAAAGGATGTTGACTTTGCTATTGAGAAGTTCAACAAAGACTTCAGTAAATACTTTAGGGTTACTCCTTATAAAGAAACTAAAATCTTAGTTCTTGATGAGAATGGTAAAGAAATATACCAACCAGGTATTATTTGTCTTATTAGCAAAACCAAATTCTACGAAAAACACTTAGTTTCAGGTGATTTCAATAAACTTGTAGATGCTACAAATTGTTATACAAAGTTGCATGGTATCCAACATACTATAACAAATCTATTCAAATCCAATCCTAATCGTAAAATTTACGATATTAAGGATATTAAGAGAGAAATAGTTAAGAACTATTATCTTATTAAGGATGAAAAAGATATCAGTACAACTGATATCAAAAGAGCGTTAGACAATGCTCATATATCTTACAGATATGAAGTTCGTCAACCTAGTGTATTAGACTCTAAGGATGAACTAATAATTCTAGAAGATAACGAATAAGTAGGTAATCATAAACATAGAGGGTGGAGTTTCTCCACCCTCATATTATATTGGAGGTAAATTTATGTTTAGTTTAGACTTGATTAAATTAAGATTAATGAATGATAATATTGATGATTTACTTGATAAATTAAAACACACTTCATTCGCTTTTGTATATAAGTATAATACTTTTGCTGATAATTATGCATGTATCAGAATATATAATTACATGTATAATATTATAAAGGATATTTTTGACAAAGGATGGGATCACTATCCTGTTATGTATTCTTCTGAAAAATTTATAAACGAGTTATGTCGTGACTATTTCAAAGATTTCTACATCGATGAAAATACTTTACTTCATAACTTAGGAATCATCATAAAGTTAATTAATGAAGAAACATTAATTGAAATTAATGTAGTTAACAAAAAAAAATAAGATTCGCTATATTAAATTCTTATGTAGTTCTGAAGTACACAGATATAAAAAAGAACCACAAATCTTAAATAGCATAGATGATGAACTTAGTGTAAATGAAAATGCTAATGAAGAATTAGACTTCGTTCACAAAGCTTATATAGCTACTAAAATAATATCTGAAAAAATTCAAGAAGACTATCTTTTTGGTGATATTTGTAATTTGAATTTATCATCAAGAAAGAAACATGGTAAAAATTACAGATATTATGATATGAACACCGAAGTGTTTATCGATATGGTTAGAGAAAAGACACTTTGTTCATTTTTATCTATTAGAGAAATAAGAGCTGGTGTTAGATTATTCAATGAAGAAAATATCGAAGATGCTGAGGTTGAGGTAAAGAAAGATAATACCAGATTTAGATTTTATATAGACTAATTAAGAGGGCTCCATTGTGGAGCCCTCTATTTTTTTTCTTGATTTTGTTTTTTACTTTATATGTAGAACTTTATTATAATTTACTAATAAGGAGGATATTGATTATGGCTAAAAACTATAATGATACGTATTTATATAACAAGTATCCTTACGAGGAGAAAATATTTAAATTCTTAATGACAGCAAATCAAATCAGTACTGTTGATGATAAGTTTGCTGATGTAAAGTATGAATTTAAGAAGAGACAAGTAAGTAACTCTTTAGTTAAGGTATTAGATTCAAAGAATGTTATTCTTTTGATCGCTAATGATAATGTACCTCTAAACAAACAATTTAGAGTATTCTGTTCTAAAGATCCTAAGACTAAATCACCTGACTATAAAGTATTTGTTGATTGTACTGGATTAATAGTAATAGATGAAAAATCTGGTAATTATAAGTGTAGAATGATTGACTTATTGATTGGTAATATTATCAATGCTATGGTTACTCTTATATATCATAAGGCAGAAAGTCAAATATTAACCACTTCAATAGTTCAAGGAGCAATGCAAGCATTCTCTGATATGTTCACTTATATTATAGATTATATTGCTAAGATTTCTACTATACCATCAACAAAAACTAAGTGCCAATACTTAGGATGTATGTACTTTGTACAAAATATCTTAGGTAAAGAATTTGATAATAACTTTAAACATATGGCTGGTAAGATTGTTACTATATCAGAACGTGAACAAGATATGATTATTATGCAAACAGATGATGATATGTTTATCAATCTAAAGATATTTGTAGAAAATCTATCATCCATCTTGAAGATTCCAGGTCTAAAAATAGATAACGTTGTAGATAGATGGATGTTCTTATTTGGTGTAAATACTATATTTGGTATGGAATATTTCCCAGCATTCTCTGCTATATTAACAGATGCTTATATAGGAGCTTATTCTAATAACCAAAAGACTATTGAAAAAGTTGTAGGTAATGTATTAATAGCCTATAGCAAAGCTGTATTAGAGAAAGGAAGTCAATTAGTATGAGTTATATAGAGAATTCAAGTGGACTTATTCCAAGTCACCCTATTAATGAAACTAATACTGAATACAGTAAAAACATCGACTATACTAATAATGGAAAAGATATAATTATTAACTATAGAGTTTTTAATACTAATGAAAATCCTTTTCCATCTACATCAGATCAATATATGTACAATCGCAACGAACCTGTGAGTCAATATGATACAGAATATCATAATGATTATAGGCAAAGATTAGAGTGGCTCCGTACTCATACTGAAAGTATGAATATGGCTCTCGAATCTGCGTTAGTCCCATCTATTATAGATGGGCATTCTCTTCGCGAAAACGATCAATATATATTCAACGATCATCCAGTAAACATTCAAACTCTTCCTGTAGTTAAAAAGGTTTATGATATTACAAAAGATGAATATGTTATTCAGTATAATGATGATAACTTGGAAGTTGTATTCAGATGTGATATGATAAAATTTAGATCTGATAAAGAAAAAAGATTATGTTATGATAAAAAGATTCATGTGTACACTCAAGAAAATGACACATTATCAACTCTTGTTGATAGAATCAATAGAGAAATTTCTAGACCATGTAAAATCACTATTATTGATACTGTATTAATATCTTTAAATACTGATCTATTTGTAAATTTGGTTCATGATCGGTATCCAACACAAGATACCACTGAATTATATGAAAATTTAACATTGTTAAAAGAATATGTTAAATTATTAACTTTAGATAGCGGTTTAGAAATAGACACTAGTGTGTCTAGTACATTATATAATTTATATCAAATTGGATGGGTTGATGCTTTTATTCCGTTCATTAATGGTTATGCTATATCATGGTGTGGAACCATTATATCTGTAGACAATAAGGACACCTTTATAATATTAAATGTTAAACCTTTACTAGATACTCATAAAGAAATAAATTTAGGTAAGACTCAACTAGAATTAACATATTTAAACATTCCTTTTAAAGTAGATTATTACAAAGCTAAACAGGCTGTAGATAACAGTAGATATAATATTAACAGTAAACCTATATTCTATTTTAAGAGTGATGGTATAATGCTTCCAGATGCAGATTATAAGAAATATAGAGGTCCTGTATTTCCTGCTTTA
The DNA here is from genome assembly GCA_051892875.1 of Succinivibrionaceae bacterium. Lineage (GTDB taxonomy): Bacteria > Pseudomonadota > Gammaproteobacteria > Enterobacterales > Succinivibrionaceae > JBJFGR01. The sequence continues at coordinate 4,477 of JBJFGR010000125.1, read as the reverse complement.
TGCGAATTTGATCAAATATTTACTGATGATCCTTGTATTTTATTTGAAGAATTTGAAATGGATGAGAATTCATTTTCTAATTTATCCACTTCTAATGTAGGTGTTCTTTATAATAAAAAATTTACTGATATGGATTATAGATACAAGATAAAGAGATTTAACATGTTATGTTTTGAAGATGGAAGAATCAAAGATGATTTCGATGTAGAATCTCATCAATTTAATATATTAAAAATATCTCTTGATAATATATTGACTTCGGCAAGAAGATTCAAGATATTCTACAATACTAGAGTAGTATATGATCAAGATAATGTACTTCGTATTAAGAATATAAATAGAATATGGGATGAATTCTCTCAGTATATGGACGAAGTAATATCTAATATTGAAATATTTGTGAAAGAAATATACCGTCTATATATTATGGACTGGAGATCTATTAAAGGCGATAATTGGTTATCAGATTGGTACGAAAATTTTTATAATGATGATTATTTTAATGATATAGATTGGGGTAAACCATCTCCTAGATTAGAAATAGGGTTGGTTAGAAGACAATTAAATAATATGGAAGAAGGATCTACACCATCTGATGAATTCATATATTATGAAAATTATCAAACTGCTACATTGCTACGAGAATTAGCTAAACAAATATTCAAGAATGATAAGTCCGTTATACAAGAGACTGTTGATAAATTAATTGATAGAGCATATATAGCTAATTTTGTATCATTTAACAATCCTGATCAAACAGATATAAAGAAATATGGTTCACCAGTTAAAAAATTAGCTAGTGAAAATTATATAGTAAATGAATGGTTCTTACGTAAGTATGTAAAAGAGATGTTTGTTTATGACATCGAAAATGATTATCTATTAGAAGATATGAGTTTAATAGATGATGTATTCGACTTTACATATAATGATTATACTAGTTATCACGATAACTTAAAATCTGGATTAGATTATGTATTAAGCTACGATGCTGATAAATTGGAAGCTGGTATAAATAGAGGTGTTGCTTCTATAACCAGAAAAGGTTCTGAATTAAATGATTTAGTTATAGATGGTCGTTTAGTTATGTCTAGATGGAATAGAACTAAGAGGGATAATTATGTAGTTATATATAAGAATGGACAATTATATGACAAGTATAATACTATCAAATATGATGATATATCTTTTAGTATTAAATTTGATACAGAAGAGGATGGTACAGATGATAATGTATTCGAGTTTATTTTCTTTTTAAATTGTAATGATACTATAATGAATGTAAATGTTGGAAATTTATCCATTCCTGATAAATTAGATGGATCTGCTTCCACTGGTTCTAATAATGCTGATGGTGTAAAATCTTTTACCAATTTAAACAATGCTATATTTATGAATACTGATTGTTTTGATCCTGAAGAAATTTTATTATTTACAACAAAGATTCCTGGTGATATAATAGATATAAATGATGCTAAATCTAATGGAAGTTATTTAGTAGATACTGAATTTAAATCATATAAAGAAATAGATGGAAGCGATAGAGATTATAGTGGTGTAACAGCTATATTGAGTGACGACTTTCCTATTAACGGAATATATCGCGTTACTAAACAAGGTGGTGGAGAGTATTTTGCTATACCTTGTTTCTATGGTAAAAATGAAAAGCTTATAGAAGATAGAGCATTCATAAATTGTAATAATATATATATGATTAGTTTCGATTTATCTGGTTCAGATCTGGGTGAAAAAGAATATAGTAAATCTGGTTTACAAGAGATTTGGTTCAAACCTAATATAAGTAAAGATTGGAATAAAGGTATAGAAAGTGATTTCTTTATTAAATACAATGATGGAGATTATGTAAAATTCAAGAGGGAGGTAGATTAAATGGCTACTGATATATATGCAGGTATTGATTCTAATATATTGCGAAATTATAAAACAATAGATGATAGTATTATTATACATGGAGATTACAATTGTCGTAATCTATCTAAAAGAATAATAGATATAATTATAGAATTGAATCCTAGATTAGAAAGTATTACTCTTTCAGAAATTTATATAATAGATTCTTTTGCTTTTCAAAATTTGAATAAAGCTATTAGTGAAGAAATTACAATAGATTTCGGTGAAAATATTACTGCTATAAGAAATTTCGCTTTTGCTGGATGTACTAAAATTAAATCTATTCTTCTTCCTTATACTTTGACAGATGATGGATTTGGACAATATATATTTAAAGATTGTATAAATCTAGAAACTGTTTATTATGATTCAACATCTCGATTTACAATGATTCCTGAAGGAACTTTTTTAAATTCTGGATTAAAAAAGATTTGTCCTAAGCTAAATACTGCATATTGTAGTATAGAACCTCCTATAAATAGAATCTGTCGTAGAGCATTTGAGGGTACGAATCTAAATGAGCAAATATATCTTAATGTAAAAACTATAGAATCTTTTGCTTTTAGAAATTGCGATACTATAAAATATATAAGTATTAAATGTAATACTATGAAAGAAGAAGATCAAAGTAAATATATGCTCAATCATAGTTATAACCAAGAAATGATAGCAGTGTCTAAAAGACAGTTTAGATATAAACATATAAAAGTAGAAGAAAATAACGATTCTGCCAAAATTAAATTAGGAGAAGATTTTAAATATTGCCCAGATTCCAGTCATTATATGATATATCACAACAATTGCTTAATTCCTACTTCATATATAGTTGTCAGAACAGAATATTTAACTCCTGTTGGAAAGGAAAATCAACCTACTTTATATTTAAATATACCAATTTCTATCGGTGATACATTAGATGTATTTTATCTTCCTAATCCATTGGAGCCTGTAACTCATTTAGTAGAAAATGTTGAAGTTTCAGTAAACAAGAATGGTGAATTGATTAGAAGTATTCCCGAATCGGGATATATAAGATTTACTTCCCCATTATATGGCAAGAGTAGTCGCCATTCTTTATTTGTATTTGTCAATGGTGAGAAGATCCCATTTGATGAATTAGAAGATATATCAGATACTATACTTAAAATTATGACAGATAAAACTACTGGTAAAAGAATTGATATATATTCTCATATAGATGAAGTATTCAATACTATCGTATACAGTAAAGATGGTTTATCTCACGAGCTCGAATCAAATTGGTTTGGACCAGGGTCTAAATCTTCATATTCTAAAATAGATCAAATAGATCTTGCTAATTTAGATTCTTATAAAACTTCATCTTTATTAGATGAAATGTTAAATCATTCACCTGATAAAAAATTAGATACATTATTCTTGAACAATGCTAGATTAGATTATCAAGAAGATGCAAGAGACTATAACTTCAAATCTAAAAAACAATTACTTCAATCAATATTACAAGATTACCAAATTGACAACGATGAATGGATTAACAATTTAAAATAATTGCGTGCTACGGGTCAAATCCCGTAGCACAACATTTATATAAATAGAAAGTGAGGTGAAATAATATGGCAATACAAAATATTATATTACTAGCAACTACTTCAAATGTTGATGAAATAGAAAATTATGCAGAGCTGATTAAAAATTATGGCCCTGCTACTGTTATAATAGCAGTATTTATTTTCGTATTTCTAAGCATATTGCTTGTTATTGTAAAAAATACACTATCCGTCAATAAGCAAATTATGAAGCAACAAGAAGAACTCTTAGAAAAAATGATAGAAGAAAAGGATAATAAAGATAAAGTCCCAATTCCAGTTAAAGAGAAAAACATCATAGAAGTATTTGTTAAAATTGACGATAGTATTAAAAATATATTGAGAAAGATTAGTGATAATATAGATGCTGATAGATTGTCTGTTTATGTATTTCATAATGGTGTATATAGCTCTCATGGTTTACCATTTTTTAAAGCTTCATGTATAAGTGAGATTACTAAAGGATGCGAAATTGCTAAGAAAGTAAATGTACATAACAATTTACCTTTATCTATATTTGACGATATTATAAAAGCTCTTTATAAAGATGGTAAATTATCTATGCCTACTATGAAATTTATAAAAAATAAATATCCCGCCGTATATAATATGATGGTTGAAGCTCATACTAAAAGTGCAAGCATTGTAGCTATATATGATAATGATGGAAATATTCTTGGAGGTATTGTAGCTGAATTTGATGAAGAAAAAGAAGAATCTGAACTAGAATCAATTACTGAAGTATTATCAAAGGAAGCCCCATACCTGTCTCCTATATTAGAATTTTCAGATTATAGAAATCTTAACTAAACGTATACAGATGGACTTAGTGTCCATCTGTAAATCTTATCTCTTTCGATTATATATAATTATAGTGAATAAGGATACATATAATACCTTGTTCAACTAGATCTAGAACTACATTAAGTGTAGTCCTAGAAAGGCTAGGTCTAGAATACTCTTAGCTCTATGAGTATAAACATTGAGCAAAAGCTATG
>JBJFGR010000124.1:0-7213 GCA_051892875.1 Succinivibrionaceae bacterium | reverse complement strand
TAATTATTAACAATTTGTATAATTTTATAGTTTTTTATAGATCCTAATTAGCGGAGTGTTATGGTCTTCCAAATGACGAATATTTCTTTTTAAAATTGTTAGATATGAGTCAAGCTAAACAAGGTGGTAAAACATACATCCCATAAAAATTTAGCAAGACCCGAAATTTATGTAACTATATCAGCATCCATTAAACTAAGTATTTACACCTTTTATATACATGAAAAAATTTTCTATCAGATTGAGATATATCACAATGTAAAATTTTAAAAAAACATATAGTATGTTGAACACTATATTTATACTAAAACTATTCAGAATTTGTAGGCCTGAATAGTTACAAAAAAAAGTGTAAAATCAGTAACTTATATAAATAACTTGGTATTATAATAAAAAATACTTTACAAAAATAAATTATCTTATATAATGCGTACATCAATTTAGCGGACAGATGGCAGAGCGGTTGAATGCACCGGTCTTGAAAACCGGCGACGCGCGAGCGTTCCTGAGTTCGAATCTCAGTCTGTCCGCCATGTAGGTTAATTAAAGCAATTGATTCAAATTATTTATAATTTCTCTTATCTTCATTATTTTAAACTTATTTTTTTAATCAAGTTTTAAATACGTGTTGTCTTTGACTTGTTCTATGTGTGTACTAGTATAGATTATAAAGTTAGAATGGTAGTATCTTTGACTAAAATATTTATGATTATTAATTGTCTATAATTTTTGAAACTGATTCAAACCAAACCAAACCAAACCAAAATCAAAAACATAAGTATAAAAAATTAATATTGTTTAATAATTGTGATATTTATCACGATTACTTGTTATATGTGAGATATACCCCAAATTTTGTTTGAAAACGTATTCTAAAATGTGTACTATGTAACACTAATTAAACTGTATTTAATAATAATTTAACGCAGTTTTAGTATAAGAAAATTGATCATTTAAAATTATAATTTGGGAAAAACTTATGAAGTTAACAAAATTAGCTTTGTGCATCACTTCAGCTATGGCTGTAACTGCATGTGGTGGTGGATCTGGTGGTTCTTCAAGTAGTGGAGATAGTTCTACAACAAGTCAAAAAGTAAGTCAAGTTGTTAAATTTGATACTTTTTCTAGTAATAGAGCAGCAAATACATTAGGAACTGTATTAAATTCTGATGTGGCTGTAAGTACAAGTGGAGTGTTATCTTCTTCATCATCTAGTGAAAATGATACTAATTCAGTTTTTAAAACTGTTAAAGTTTGTTTAGACACGAATGGTGATTTCAAATGTGACTCTTCTGATTCAAAATATACCTATACACAGTCAGATGTTTTAAGTGGTGAAGCTACATTAACATGGGATTCAACTTTAGATAGTGATTTTAGAGATAGAAATATTTTAGTTGAAGCTATAGATGGAGAAGGTAAAACTTTAACAATGGTTGTTCCAGCTTCAGCTGGTGGTTCCGAAAATAATAGAAATACTTTATATGTTAATCCTATTTCTAATTTAACAAATAAAATTTCAGCTAAAGAATTATCTGATATAACAGGTAAGAATGAATCATATTTTAGTCCAACAACTGAATATAGTAAAATTGAAGGAAATTCTGAATTACAGGTTCTTTCAGATATAGTTGCAAGCTTAAGTTTGGATAAAAACGGTTTTTCTGCAAATAATCCTAATAAGAGTACAATTTTAACTAAGGATACTAGTAAATCTGAAGTATCCAGAGTTTTAAATGAAATTATTACCCCTCTAAAGAACGCTTTTGAAGAAAAATTAGATCAGTCAAAAATTAGCATTAACGTTTCATTAAATATTATTTATGAACAAAATGGTATCATAGATGGTAGTAATATAAAGATTTTAAATAATAATACACCAGATGCTGATTTTGAATTTACTGTTGATAATGGAAAAGTTGATTTTAAAAATTTATCATCAGATAAAGATGATGATTTTTTAACTTATTCATGGTTCTTTGGTGATTCTACATCTTCAAAAGAAGCAAATGTAGTTCATAATTACAGTCAAAAGGGGTCATACAAGGTTACATTAATTGTTTACGATGGAAAAGAAACAGCTATTTTATCTAAAGTTGTAAAAATAGATTCAATTTCTTCTAGCCTTGAAATTGAACCAAATTTTGATATTAAGCAAAGTTCAAAAACTGTAGCTTTCAAGAACACTACTTCAAAGAATCCAAATGTTGATTATACATATTTTTGGAATTTTGGCGATGGTCAAACTTCTACTGAAGAAAGTCCAGAACATACATATAAAGCAGATGGTAATTATTCAGTCGAATTAAGAGTTTGTGCTAATGGTTCTTGTTCGACTATTGTTAGAACTGTTAATATTTCTACAATAAGTGATGATTTAAAAGCTGATGTTTCATTTAATTATGGAGATAATGGTGTTGTTACCTTCACTGCAAACCCAATCTATAATGGTACTTCTAAAGAATTAGAATACACTTGGGATTTTGGTGATGGTTCTTCTAGCACAACTGATTCTAAGTCAATATCACATACATATAAATCAAACAAAGAATATACTGTTATATTCCAAATAAAGGATAAAACAGGTTTATCATATTCTAAAGAGTTAAAAGTTAAAATTTCCAATGCTTCTTCATCTGGTGATGTAACTTTAACTGCTGATCCTCAATGTGTAGCAAACAACCTTTCTATAACTTGCGAAGCTGGTGCTAAGTATAATGGTAAAGGTTCTTTATCATACATTTGGACATTTGGTGATAACTCAATGTCTACACATGAAAACACTACACACGTATACTCAAAAGAAGGTGTGTATGAAATTAACTTAAAGGTAACAGATTCTAATGGTTTATCATATACTATTCCTGAACCTTTAAAAGTTGAAGTTACAAATGGTGGTATAATTTTACAACCTTCTGTAACAACAACTTATTCAATGACAAGTTCTTCTTCGTTTGCATTTACTTCAAATATAAAGAATGTAGCTGCTGAAAATGCTCAATATTTATGGAATTTCGGTGATGGTTCAACATCTACTGAAGCTAATCCTTCTCATACATATAAGGCAAATGGAACTTATACTGTGTTATTAACTTTAACAGATAAGTCAACAGGCAAGAGTGTTAAGAGCAATGCATTAAGTGTAAATGTAAATATTCAAGATGAAATTTGTAAGGAAAATGATCCTTATTGTAAAGGTGAAATAGATCCTGCAGAATGTAAGCAAGAATGTGTAGAAAAGACTGTTCAAGTGTGTACTGGTGATGTGGCACCAACTACAAAAGCAGCTGCTGTAGATTCAAGTTTATCTTCTATTAATACAGAATATTATGCTACAAATCCAAATGGTCAATTAGGTAAGAGAAAGACTATCAGCATGACATCTGCTTCAGATTGGACTACTGATATGATAGTGGCTCAAGGTGCTGCAAATGATGACCCTCGTGCTTTCCGTGGTTACCATGAAAAAGCAACAGATTTCTATGCATTATATGCTGCATGGGATGATGAAAAGCTATATGTAATGGTTGAAATGCCAAATCTTCAAAATGCTGAAAAGTGTGGTGATTTCGACTACTCTTGTGATCAATTCCTACCTATGGGCATCGGTATTAGAACAGGTAAGAGAACTTTAGGTAATGGTGAAGTTGTTGGTGGTGAAGGTGTTTGGACTAAGACTCCTTTCTATAATGTTAAGGAAGGTTTTGACACCATATTAATGTTCCATCCTCGTGTTCCAACAGTTAACACACCAGGCTTATTCAAGACTAATGCTGATGGTAAGTTCTCTTATGATTCAAAGAGTGGTTACTTAATTGGCTTTGATGATGCAGGAATTGAAAGAGCAGTTCTAGACGGAACAGTTTCAAAGAATTACTGGGGTCATTCTAATAACTATGGTAAAGGTAAAGATTCATACTTAGAAGGTGGTTATGAAGATTTATTAGCAAGTAATGCAGGTGCATCTGGTCGTTTATACCAAGTTGCTATCCCATTAGAATCATTAGATATTACGGCTTCAGATATTGAAAATAATGGATTAGGCTTATTTGCATTCAGTACCTTCGGTGAATCTATGATGGATGCATTACCATGGACTCCGAACTTAATTGATGTTGCTTCTGAAGCATATTCAAAGGATGATTCTACATCTCAAGAAAAAGAAGATGTTGATGAATATGATGTTCGTTTAGCAGCTGTTGGTAATTTAAAAGCTGGTATAGGACGTTCAGGTCAAATTTGTACAACAAAGACAGTTACAGAGTGTACACCTGAAAAATTACCAGATTCATGCAATGATACCTCAGATATTGATGTTCAAGTATCTCACTCAGAACAAAATGTAGGTAAAACAGTTAAAGCGACTGTAAATGTAGCAACTGGTTATAAAGGTGTTACATATACATGGAAGGTTCCAGGTCAAACAGATGTTACTTCAAAGTATAATGAAACATCTAAGACATTTACATTCCAAAAAGGTAAAACTGCAAAGACAGTTGAAATTGAAGTTATAGCTTCAAATTCATCAGGTTCAAGAACAGGTTCTGCAAAGGTTTCAATTAATGTTCCTGCATGTCAGGGTAGTGAATGTGATACTACTCCAGATACTGATTTAATTGAATTTAAGGGTATAGATTCTTCAAATATAAAGGTATATGACCCAAGCAATACTTGTAAGGTTGATTCTGGTTCAATTGTATTAAAGGCTAGTTCATCTACTGTACCAAACATCTATGCTTATGTTGCTACAACTGATTTAGCAGGTAAGTGGCCTGGTACAGCTATGACTAAGGTTGATGGTTGTGATAGTTCTTTCTACGCATACACTCCTTCAAAAGCTGTTTCATCAGCGTCAGTTATATTCAACGAAGTAGATGGTGGAAGATACCCTGCAGAAATGCAACCAGGTGTAGAATACACTTTAGGTACTGATTGCTTCGATTGGGAATCTAAGACATTTAAGACTTTATCAGAATGTGGAATGTCATCTTCTGCTCCAGAAGACACTGTTTATATGTTAAAGGGTGGTAACGAAGTTGCTAATAATTCAACAATTACTATTTCATATAATGAAGAAAATCCTTCTTCAGCTTATGTTGATGTGTCATTGATGATTTATGGGGCTTCTACAAACGCTGATACTGAAGGTACATACACAATCAATGGTGTAACTGGTTCATTTGTAAATGGTCAGATTATCCGTGTTGGTGAAAAGGTTGAAGCCGCTGAAGATAAAGCTTCTGCAGTTCCAGTAGAATTAACTATAACTTATGGTAATGCTAAAGCTACTTATAAGTTTGTAAAAGTTAAATACCAAAAGCCAATAGCTAAGACTGATTTTTCATGGGATAACGCATTAGTATACTTCGTAATGACAGACCGTTTCGCAAATGGTTCAAAGTCTAACGATAACAGCTATGGTCGTCCATATAAGGATGCTACAGGACATGCTACTGCAACATTCCATGGTGGCGATATTGTTGGTATGACTGACAGACTTGATTATATTAAGTCATTGGGTATGAACGCTATTTGGATTACTGCTCCATATGAACAATCTCACGGTTGGACAGGTGGTGGTTCTACTGGTAAGTTCGCTCACTATGCATATCACGGTTACTATGCATTAGACTTTACATCAATGGATGCTAACGTTGGTACAGTTGAAGAATTTAGAACATTTGTAAAAGAAGCTCACAAGCGCGGTATTCGTGTAGTTCTTGATATTGTTATGAATCACTCTGGCTATGCAACATTACAAGATATGTGTGATTATGGTTTCGGTGTTCGTAGCGATGGCAAGAGTGCATGTGATTCTTGGTCTCCATCTGATGGTAACTGGCATTCAAAGCCAATTTCAGAATCAAAAGATTCTAAGTGGGATGCTTGGTGGGGTTCTAATTGGTTGATCTTCGGTGGTTACGGCGATCAATGTGGATCTGGTGATGGTTTGAATGCATGTATTTCTTACTTACCAGACTTCAAGAACTCGTCTGCACATGGTTCAAGTGTTTCAATTCCAGCATTCTTATCAAAGAAATGGGCAACTGCTGATGATAAACATGATATACCAGCTGCTAAAGCTTATAGAAAGGGTAATATGTCTGTAGCTGAATTCCAAGCTCATTGGTTAGCTTCATGGGTTGAAGAATTTGGTATTGATGGTTTCCGTTGTGATACAGCTAAGCATGTAACACAAGAAACATGGAAGTTATTAAAACAATATTCTCAAGAAGCTTTACAGAAGTGGCGTGAAAAGACTTCTGCATCTGATGATGTAGCTGCTTCATGGACTGACAACTTCTGGATGACTGGTGAACATTGGGGTTATAAAGTTGACGAAAGTGACGGCGGCGGCTATGCCTCAAAAGGTGGTTTTGATTCAATGATTAATTTCTCATTCAACGGTCAAGCAGGTGGTTCATGCTCTGTTCCAAGTGAAAATGATTGGAAGGACTATGCTAAGAGATATGGTTTAGGTTCAGCATCACCTAAGTTGAATGCATTATCATATGTTTCATCTCATGATACTTCATTATGTCGTCCAAGTGATATGAAGAAATTAGGTACAATGCTAGAATTGTTACCAGGTGGCGTACAAGTTTACTATGGTGATGAAACTGCAAGACCTAATGATAATGGTGGTTCAGGTAACGATGCAGAACATGGTACACGTTCAGATATGAACTTCCCATCAGATATTGACAGTGCTGCTTCATGGGCTCAGAATGTTGATACATTAAGTACTTCATTCTCATCAAATGCAACATTAGCTCACTGGCAGAAAGTTGGTCAGTTCAGATTCCGTAACGTAGCTGTAGGTGCTGGTAAGCAGACAATTACAAGTGATGGTTCATACTGTCGTATCTACAACAATGAAGATAAGGGTATTAACAATTCAGTTGTTATTCACTTAGGTTCAGCTTCGTCTGTTGCAGTTGGTGATTGTTTTGCGGACGGTACAGAAGTACAAGATGCTTATAGCGGTAAGTTCGGTAAAGTATCTGGTGGAAAAGTAAGTATTAGTGGTACTGGTGATGTAATTCTACTTGAATTAAAGCGCTAATATTTTACATATAAGTAATAATAAGTAATAATTATACCCCATATTGGAAAAACTCCTTTATGGGGTATTTAACATTTTTATTCAATATATAAACCTGAGTTTTGAAGTTTAAATTCCCTAAAGGCCTGTCAAAGTATTGTCAGGCCT
>JBJFGR010000123.1:0-7269 GCA_051892875.1 Succinivibrionaceae bacterium | reverse complement strand
AAGAGATATTTGTCAATGCAAGTTTTTAAAAAACTCCTAAACCACTAGGATTAAGAATTGGTTAATCAAGCCCCATTAAATTAAGTGGGAAACTTGAGTTATGAATTAATATAGACATCCATCACAAAATTTAAATATTTTCACTTTTATTTCTTTAAATAGATTTCTTATACTTATTGACGTAGCAATCTCTTATTTATACAAAATTACTAATATCTCCACCACCTTCTCTGATAACTGAAATATCATTATCTTCGAACATAGCAATAACAGTTGTAGGCTTTTCAGGTAAATATCCTCCATCAACAATAACGTCTACCAAATTACCTAATTCTTCTTCTATTTCATAAGGATCATTTTCCGCAATATCTTTATTAGGAAGAATTAATGACACACTCATTAATGGTTCACCTATATAATTAAGAATAGCTTGAACAATTTTATTATCTGGTACTCTTATTCCTATAGTTTTCTTTTTTTCATTCATTAACTTTTTAGGTACTTCTTTTGTTGCTTTTAAAATAAATGTATACGGCCCTGGGGTATTATTTTTTATCAGTCTAAAAGAAACATTATCTACATGAGCATATTTTGAAATTTCTTTTAAGTCTTCACACAACAAGGTAAAATTGTGGTTCTTATCTATATCTCTTATATAAAGAATTCTTTCTCTCGCATCTTTATTTTCAAGCTTGCACGCAAGAGCGTATCCAGAATCTGTCGGAATTACAGCAACCCCCCCTTCTAATATTGCCTCTGCAACTATCTTTATATATCTGTCTTGAGGATTTATAGGATGTATTTGAATCAATTTTGCCATTTTATACTCCTTAATATCAATAAAAATAATTTTTTAGACATTGTAAACTTAAGTATATTTTGTTTGCAATATGGCATCAAATATATTGAACTATTACAGATAACTTAAAAACTATCTTAAATACTCATAATACAACTTACTAAACATTATGAGATATTGATCAATAAACTTATTTATATTTAATCTAATATTTACATACTAGTCATATAAACATCATATAATTAAAACATTCAATCATAGGGATAACGCTTTAAATCAACTTGAAAAGTTAAACGTGACTAATATGAAAAATTTAATAATTATTATTTCTTTATTTCTTATATCTATAATTATTGGGATATTCTCAATTCAAATAGGTAAAAATGATAACGATAAAATCATAAATAAAAAAACACACGTTACTTTTCTTATGAATGGTTCTAGTTACGACAGAGGTTGGGGAGCTTCTCATAGAAAATCTATGGATATTGTAGCCAATAACCTTAACCTTGATGTAGAATATATTGAAAATGCCCCCTTTGATAAGAATCTAACAGATCTTTTAGAACTAAAAATCCAAAAAAATAATCCCAAAGTAATTGTTGCAAATTCAATAGCCTTTTCAGAAAAAATTAAAGAAATATCTGCCCATCATCCTGGTATCTGCTTTTTACAAGCAGCAGGAGTTCAAACAAGCTCCAATCTTTCGAGTTATTTTGGAAGAATGTATCAAATGCGTTATTTATCAGGAATAGTAGCAGGATTACAAACTATTTCAAATAAAATAGGATATGTTGCCGCTTTTCCTATTTCTGAAGTAAATAGAGGAATTAATGCTTTTACACTTGGTGTTAAAAAAGTAAATCCTAATGCAACTGTTTATGTTGTTTGGACAAATTCCTGGGAATCAGCTAAAGATACAGTTGAATCTACAAACCATCTTCTAGAAAAACAACCAGCCATTGATGTACTAACAATGCATGTAGACAATAATAAGGTTCTAGATATAGCAGAAGAACGAAAAATCTGGTCTATAGGTTACCATCTTGATAATTATGAAAATTATAAAAACTCTTTTTTAACAGCACCAATTTGGCATTGGGAAAACTATTTAGAAGAAAAAATATTTGATTGTTTAAATGGCAAATTTGAGGGTGATATCTATTGGAAAGGAGCTTCTTCAGGAATAGTAGATATAGCTCCACTTAGTCCTATAGTTAAAAAAGAAACCATAAAAATAATACAAGATATTAAACAACAATTTTTAGATGAATATTTTGATGTATTTAACGGGCCTATTGTTGATAGAAATGGTGTTTTAAGAGTGAATATAGATGAAACTATCCCTGATAATGAATTACTTAATAATATGAACTGGTATGTTGATGGTGTTGAAACTATAAATTAAGGGTTTGTATGAAATTTAATTTTACCTTTGTTTTAATAATATTTTCTATTGTGATTGCTATTTTGGCAATTATAGCTATGGATTATTTTAGTTCAAAGGAGTCTAACACCCAACCAAAGGTTGGAATTATTCTGTCAGGTTCCATTACCGATGGAGGATGGAATAAAGCTCATTATATAGGCATAAAAAAAGCTTGTGAAACCCTAGGTTTAGAATTTGAATTTTTTGAAAATATAGATAAAGATAAAAAAAAATTAAATGAAGCCATTAAAACTCTCATAAAAAATGACGTAAAAATTATTTTTTTAAGTAGTTTTAGTCACACAAATGATGCCTTAAATACTATTAGACAACACCCTGATGTTTACTTTGTCAGTAATGATGCCTCTATTTCTGAAAAAAATATTACCTCTTACTTTGTAAGAATGTATCAGCCAAGATATTTAGCAGGTATTATTGCTGGTTTAACAACAAAAACTAATGAAATAGGATACATTGCTGGATATAACATTCCAGAAGTTAACCGAGGAATTAGTGCCTTTACCATAGGGGCTAAAAAGGTAAATCCTAATATAAAAGTTTGGGTTTCATTTACTAATACATGGGATAACAACATTATAGAAGAACAAAAAACAGAAGATTTGTTATCTCATAAAAATATAGATGTTGTAACCTATCATCAAAATGTTGGTGATTCAATAATAAAGATAGCTGATAAATATAATGCATATACTATTGGCTATCATCATCAACAAAATTATTCAAAAAATAATATAACCTCAGTAATAGCAAATTGGTATAAATCATATCTTTACATTCTTCAAAAATACCTCCAAGGAAATTTAAAAATCTATAATTATTATTGGATAGGTGTTGAAGAAGATGTTGTTTCTCTTTCAGATATAGCCCCTTTTGTATCAAATGATATAAAAAAACTTGTTGAAAATGAAAAAGAAAAAATTATGAATGGCGAAGATGTTTTTATAAATCTGATAAAAGATAACAGTGGCAATATAATTTGCAATGAAGGTGAACGTCTAAGTGACACCCAACTTTTGGAGGAATTTAATTGGCTAGTTGAAGGAGTGTATATTTATGAAAGGTAAAACATTAGCCAATCAATCAGAGATTTTTTCAAATAAAAAGATGATCTTAATTAGTTCTTTCTTTTTATTTCTGCTAATCATAATAGCTTGTTTATTATTTTATAAACTAGAATTACTTATTATTTCAAATGCTGAAAAACAATTATCTTTATTAGCATATAAACAAGCAAAAACAATAGAAGTAACCATAGACTCTGAGTTAGACTCATTAGAGAAGCTATCTCATATAATATCAACATACGAGAATGATGTTAACCTTTTACTTTCAGATTATATAAAAACCTTTAAAAAAGATTCAATTTATGCCAATAGTCGCATAGGTATCTTAAAAATTAATGGACAACCACTTTATGGACCAAAACTCATTTTAAAAGATTTTCCATCTATTCGAGAAAGTTTTCATGGTGAAAAAATTAGTACGTTTATTAAAAAATATGGCATTGTAATGAGTGTTCCTGTTTTTAAAGGTAAAAATATCAAATACGTTCTTTATGAAATAATAAACATTACATCCATGGATAAATTTTTAGGTAATGCTATTGATTTAAATGAAAATTTTAGCGTGCTCTATAATGAAAATTTAGATATCATAACATTAAACCAAGCTGCTAAACGCCAAAGTGAATTATTTCAAGATAAAAAAATGATGAAGCATATTCGAAAAACTATCGAAAAACTTCATGTTAAAACAAAAACAGCAACATATGTTAATGATAGATATCAAAAATACTATATTGTAGGTGCTGAAGTTAGCAAGTATCCTTTTATCTTTTTAATAAGAATAAATGCTGATGATGATCTGTTAAGTGATATCAATAACTTATCATTATTAGTAAAAATTGTATTTGGCCTCTTAGCCATTCTTTTTATGATTGGTCTTATTTATATATTATTAGAAGAAAAGAAAATTCAAGAAAGTGATTTTTTAAGAACTGCAAAAACTCTAGCTGAAAAAGCAAATAAAGCCAAAAGCGATTTCTTAGCTAATATGTCCCATGAAATAAGAACACCTATTAATGCAATAATAGGTTTTAATGAATTAATCCTAAGGTCAACTAACGAATCTATAATAAAAAATTATTCTTTAGATATAAAAAATGCAGGTAGCTCCCTGCTAGCAATTATAAATGATATCCTTGATTTTTCAAAAGTTGAGTCAGGAAAAATTGAAATAATTAATAATAAATATAAAACTAAAGAATTATTCAGAGATGTAATATCCATTATTCAAGTAAAAACTTCTGCTAAAAATTTAAAATTTAACATTTCTATTGCCCCAAATATACCTTCAATTTTATTTGGTGATAAAATTCGTGTTCAGCAAATTATGATAAATATTTTAAACAATGCTGTAAAATATACTAATCATGGTTCTGTTTCGTTAAATATATCATATAGAACTACCCCTAATGATTCTGAACTTTATATTGAAATTGAGGATACTGGAATAGGTATTAAACAAGAAGATATTAAACGTTTGTTCCTATCTTTTGAACGATTAGATATTAATCTTAATAGAGCTATTGAAGGAACTGGCTTAGGATTGTCTATTACAAAAAGTTTTTTGGCAGCTATGAATGGTTCTATTAACGTTGAAAGTACTTATGGTAAAGGCTCAAAATTTATAGTTTTAATTCCGCAAGAAGTTATTGAAAGCACTCCTATAGGAACATTTGATACCGAATCAATAATCTTAAATCAACAATTTAATAATACTGAAGTATATAAACCTCTATTTACAGCTCCAAAAGCAAAAATTTTAATTGTTGATGATAATAATATTAATATTCTAGTAGTCCAAAAGTTACTGCAACAAACCCTTACCCAAATTAAAACTTGTTCAAGTGGATTCGAATGTATAGAATTAATAAAAAAAGAACATTTTGATGTTATACTATTAGACCACATGATGCCTATTATGGATGGAATAGAGACTATAAAAAGACTTCTCTCAGATTATAAGGAATTTGTAAAAAATACAAAAATTATAGCCCTTACTGCTAATGCTATTATAGGAGCAAAAGAGGAATATCTAAAAGCTGGTTTTGATAATTACTTAACAAAACCTATAAATGGAAATATTTTAGAAGAAACTTTAGTAAAATATATTCCATCTGATTTAATTAATTATAATTTACAACAGGATAAAAAAGACACCAACGAAAATCAACCAGAGAAACAACCTACATACGATGACGGCTTTAGTGATCAAATAACACCTACAGATATCTGCTATATAGATATAAAATCAGCAACTGAATACTGTGGCGGAATGCAAGACATCTATGAAGAAATCCTTGATGTGTATTTGGAAAGCTATAGTGAGTATTATCAAGAGTTAGAAAAATATTATGAAAACAAAGTATTTGACGGATTGGCAATTACATCTCATACTATAAAAAGTACTTCTAAAACCATTGGTGCCATAAACTTTTCAGAATATGCATATTTAATGGAAATGGCCTCAAAAAATGAAGACCTAAACTATATTAAAGCTCACATAAAAGAGTTTAAAGAACAATACACTAAAGTTTATTTAAGAATAAAAAACAACAGACCAAAACTTTAAAAATTACATAAGGTTACTAAAAAATGAAATACAGAGTTCTTATTGTTGATGACAATCGAATGAATCTTGTTATAGCCACTAAGATTCTTAAAAACATGCATATTATTGATACTGTTAGTAGTGGAAAGGAAGTATTTGAGTATTTAGAAAATAATAAACCAGATCTAATATTACTTGATGTAATGATGCCTGAAATGGATGGTTTAGAAGTAATAGCAAAATTGCGAGCCAATATCAATTATTGTAAAATACCCGTAATATTTTTAACATCAGACAAAACAGATTCTACCGAACAAGCTTGTTTTGATCAAGGAGCTGTTGATTTTATCTCAAAACCTTTTATCCCGACAATTTTAATAAAAAGGGTTCAAAGAACACTTGAGTTAGATGATTATCGAAAAAATCTCGAAACTTTAGTAAAAAGTAAAATTCAAAAAATTTCTCAACTACAAACAGATATAATAATAACTCTTGCTAATATTATAGAAAGCCGTGATGGTACCACTGGAGAACATGTAAAAAGAACAAGTTACTATGTAAAATTTATTGCTGATAAACTTCGAAAAAAAGGTTTCTATACAAAAGAATTAACTGATGAATTTATTGATATTCTTTTTAAAGCAGCACCTATGCATGATATCGGAAAAATAACTATTCCAGATTATATACTCCAAAAACAAGGAAAACTTACTCCTGAAGAATATTCGCTCATGAAAAACCATGCTAAAGCAGGAGGAGAAATTATTAAACAAAATATTAGTAAGCTAGAAGAATTAAAATTTGTCCAAGTAGCTTACGATATGGCAACATACCACCATGAGAAATGGAATGGTTTAGGATATCCAGATGGATTAAAAGGATTTAATATACCTTTAGCCGCAAGAATATTAGCTGTAGCTGATGTTTTTGATGCTCTAGTTGCTAAACGCGTTTATAAAGATGGAATGACCATCGACGAAGCCTTTGCAATTATGGAAAAAGGTAGAGGTACTGATTATGAAACATGTATTTTTGATGCTTTTATAGAAGCTAAAGACGAATTAAATATCTTAATGAAAGAATTAAGCAATTAAATAACTCTCGTTTCTTAATTAAGTGTAACAGACTAACTAATCGTTGAAGTATTAACTTTTTAACACTTTAGTGAAAAACATCTCATTTTAAACTTTTAAAAATAAACGATCGTTCTCTTTAATTTTTCTTTAATTTACAGAGTCTCCCATGGAAAAAATAAAAGGTCTTATACACCTATTATTTAATGTTAAAAGCAAGATAAAAATCAGATGTTTTGATAAAATAATAACTGATGATATTGAAAATTTAGAGAGACTAAAATTATGGGCAATATTCTAAATCCATGTAGAGATAATAGTTTTACAAAGCTAGC
>JBJFGR010000122.1:0-7436 GCA_051892875.1 Succinivibrionaceae bacterium | reverse complement strand
AGAAAATTGGAGAGTTTTTTTCTAACATCGACAACCTTATCACTCTTCATCAACGCAAATTGAAAAAACTAAAGATGATTAAAAAATCAATGCTCGAAAAGATGTTTGTATAGGAGGTTAAAATGACTTATAAAATTAATTATGATAATGAATTAGATTTTGAAAAAGATCTTATAAATATGTTATCTGAAGATAAAGGATGGAAGGATGGTGTAATACTTTATCCAACTGAAGATGAATTAATCAAAAATTGGGCAGAAATTATTTATAAAAGAAACCAACAAGTTGATAGATTGGGTAAATATCCATTAACTAAGGGGGAAATGACTCAAATTTTAACTCAACTTTCGATAAGAAGAACACCATTAAAAATAAATGGTTTTATCAATGATGGAAATGTTCAAATTGTAAGAGATGAAGAGCGAGATGTTAAGAATTTTAAGAAAACTATTTCATTAGATATTTTTGATAGACGGGAGATTGCGGCAGGAAGAAGTTTCTATCAAATAGCAAGGCAGCCACAATATAAAGCAAAAGATAGTATATATCCAAATCGTAGAGGTGATTTTTGTTTATTAATTAATGGTATGCCAGTAATACACGTTGAATTAAAAAAATCACATGTTTCTGTAAGTGAAGCGCAATACCAGATACAAAAATATTTACATGAAGGAGTTTTTACAGGTATTTTTTCATTGGTACAAGTTTTTGTAGCTATGAATCCTGAAGAATGTACATATTTTGCTAATCCTGGTAGTGCAGATAAATTTAATCAAAATTTTTGTTTCCATTGGGCAGATAGTAATAATGATCCTATTAATTCTTGGCAAGATATTGCAGGTGCACTTATTTCCATACCAATGGCACATTATTTAATTGGTTTCTATACAGTAGCAGATAATACAGATAACACTCTTAAAGTTATGAGAAGTTATCAGATTAATGCAGTTAGTGCTATTTCAGATAGAGTAACCAAGATGCGTTGGGAAGATAAAGCGATACATGGTGGATATGTATGGCAAACTACAGGTTCTGGTAAAACATTAACATCTTTCAAATCTGCTCAATTATTAGCTAATACAAATGATGTTGACAAGGTTGTATTTCTAATGGATAGAATTGAATTAGGAACACAGTCATTGAGAGAATACAGAGGTTTTGCTGATGATGCAGAGGAAATACAAGCAACAGAAAATACAGATGTACTCATATCAAAGCTAAAAAGTTCTGATTCATCAAATACGTTAATAGTAACATCGATTCAAAAAATGAGTCGAATTAAGAATGAAGAAGGTGTTAATCTTGAAGATATTGAAAAGATAAACAAAAAGAGAATTGTCTTTATTGTAGATGAATGCCATAGAAGTGTATTTGGTGAAATGTTGTCAATAATAAAATATACATTTCCAAAAGCCATCTTTTTTGGTTTTTCAGGAACTCCGATTTTAGATATTAATAAGAAGAAGAATTCAACAACTGCTGATGTTTTTGGAAACGAACTAGAAGGTGCTCGATATACCATTGCAGATGGCATGAGAGATCATAATGTATTGGGATTTGATTGTATTCCTCAACCTACATATAAGGATAAAACTTTAAGGGAACGAATAGCACTTGATAAGTCTCATTCAAAAGATGTAGCAGAAGCAATGTCTAATGAAAAAAAGAAGAAAGTATTCATTCATTGGATGAATGATGTGCCAATGGGAGAAGAACTTGATGAAGAAGGCAAAGAATTAGAAAGTGTAGAAGGCGCTTTTAATGAATCTCTATACAATTGTATTAATCATAGAAATGCTGTTATTGATGATATTTTAGAAAATTGGTCAATACAGAGTTTAGGTGGAAAATACCATGCAATTTTGGCTTGTAGTAGTATTCCTGAGGCGATAGAGTACTATAAATTATTCAAAGAAAGAAAAAGTGGATTAAAAATAACAGCTATATTTGATCCAAGTGATGGAAATAATGAATGTTCTATTGACAAAATTGAAGGTATTCATGAAATACTTGTCGATTATAAGGAAATGTACGGTACTGAATATGGTATATCAAATTATGCTGCATTTAAAAAAGATGTAAGTGCAAGATTAGCACATAAGCAACCATATTTGGCGGTAGAAAATGAAAAGAAAAAGTGTCTAGATATTTTAATTGTTGTGGATCAAATGCTTACAGGATATGATTCAAAATGGGTGAATACATTATATATGGACAAAACCTATAAATGGTCAAATATTGAAATGATTATTCAAGCATTTTCGAGAACTAATAGAGTATTCCATGAAGATAAACGACATGGAATTATTAAATATTATAGAAGACCATATACGATGAAAAATATCATAGAATATGCATTTAAGGCGTATTCAGGTGATAAGCCTTATGGAATTTTTGTGTTAAAACTAAAAGAAAATTTGGAAAAAATGAATGAAAAATTCACCGAAATAAAATCACTATTTAACAAGGCAGATATTCCTGACTTTTCTAAACTACCCGAAGACAAAGATGAAAAGAGAAGCTTCTCTAAATTGTTTAGAGAACTGCATAGTTATTTAGAATCAGCAAAGGTACAAGGCTTTGAATGGGAGAAGAATGCATACCATTTTCCAGAAAAGATTGTAATAATGCTTTTTGATAGGATTGATTATGAAACCTTACTATGTAGATACAAAGAAATTAGGAGAGGAATTCAAGGGGGGGATGATGTAGGATATGATATTGATCCATATTTAATGTCATTGCCGACAGATAAAATAGATTCAGATTATATGAATTCAAAATTCCGTAAATATTATAAATTGGTTAACGATAAGGCTGATGAAGAACAGAAATTAGCTATGCTAAATGAACTTCATAAATCTTTTGCTATATTGACACAAGAAGAACAAAAGTATGCACATCTTATAATTCACGATATTCAAAATTCTACATTTGTATACGATGAAGATAAAACCATAATGGATTATATTTCAATATATGTGTCAAGATCAAAAAATGAAGAGATATCATTATTTGCAAAGAAAATAGGTATAAATGAAGAAGCTTTAAGAAAATTTCTTAGTTATCACGTAAATGCCAATAATATTGATGAATTTGGAAGATTTGAGAAATTAAAAAAAGAAGTAAATATGGAGATAGCAAAGCAATATTTTGAAAAGAAGGAAGGTAAAACTATCACAACACGAAGAGTACATCCAAAAATTGACAAAATTCTACGAGACTTTATTTTGCAAGGAAGTATTGAATAATGATTTAACAAAAGATTAGGAATTGTGTAATTAGGGGAGATAGTCAATCGTATTACAAGAAAGAATCGAAATATTGATTTAGTATTAGCATTGACTATTTCCGCACGGTTAGGTCTATTAGATTAAAATGAGTTCTTTGATAACCTAATTGCAAGTAAAGGTGTAAGTGGATCTGTTAAAAGGCTTGATAGGTGTGAAAATGGCGTATCTTATAGACACTTAACATTGTTTTTGAATTGATAGATAAGGATAAAACCGATACTTACTTTATTGGTTCATATTATGATACTGATTGATAGCTGATTTAAAGAGGTTCAAGCCATTGTAGAAGAGGTGGTAAGAAATTACGGATTGCTTAATATTTCTCTAAATGATTTTTTTGAGACAAAACTAATTATCCCTAAATTGGTTGTAGAACAGCAAACAATTGGAGTATATTTTAAGAATCTTAATAAGGTTTTCGTCTTTTATTAATGCGAGCTGAAAACACAGAAAAATTGAAGAAAAAATGCTTCAAAAGATATTTATTTGAGAGGATATGATGATGAAATTATATCATGGGAGCAATGTTGAAGTCAGAGAGCCGAAAATATTGAAAAGTAATCGTGCTCTTGATTTTGGAACAGCATATTATATGACGTCTGATTATGAGCAGGCAAAAAGATGGGCAAAGCTGACATTCGAACGAAAGAAGTCAGGTAGGCCTATCATTAATGAATTTGAATTTGATAATGAGCGACTTGGAGATCTTGAAGTAATTCGTTATGAATCAGCAAATAAGGAATGGCTCAGATTTATAAGCGACTGTCGTTCGGAAAAAAGAAATGGAGAGGAATATGACATTATTATCGGACCTGTTGCAGACGATAGAACATTTGATGTTATTTCTCTTTATCTTATCGGTGTATATGATGAGGACGAAGCAATTCGCAGACTATTGCCTTTTAAATTGAAAGACCAGTATGCTTTCAAATCGGAAAAAGCTCTTGAGCTTCTGACTTTCAAAAGGGGGATTTTTGTATGAGTTCGGAAATTCTACCATATATTTTGAATTATTATGATAAAGAGATAATAAAACTGATTTGTGAGAAATATGGTCTTTCCGAATGGGAGGCTCTTAGGAGATTTATGAAATCGAAAACATATTCAATGCTTTCAGATACCTCACTTGAGATGTGGGATTTTGGCTATCCTGCAATTTTCAATATGTGGGAGTGCGAACAGATAACGGGTGATCCTAGAAATTCAAGCTATTTTAGGGAGAAATAAGAATGTCAAAGGAAATGGATTTTTTTATCTTTCTGATTGAGCAGTATGCCCAACATCGTAGAACAACTGCTGATAAAGTCCTTGAACTTTGGGATTCATTGCAGCTGACAGATTTTATCTATAATATGTATGAACGCTATCATTGTGAAGCTCTTGATAATGCTTTTTGTGATATTGATTCTCTTGTGGAAGAGAGAAAAAAGGCTATATAAATTCGAAAATCTACAAATACTTGGGAACAGAGTGTTTGGTGAAGTAGCTAAAATTACAATGGGACAAACTCTCGATGGTTCAACATATAGTGATCCCTTAAGTGGCTATATTCTCGTCTGATAATGTTAACATAAAAATATCGTAAATCGTGACTTTTATTTATCTGCTCCTAATGAAAAATGGTTAACATATATATTGGAATTTGCCACGACCAAAGGAAAATTATACCTATTAGTTGTTAGAGATAGCTACAGTGATGAAATTATAGCTTATAAGATTGGTAATAAACCAAATGCAGCACTAGCTAATGATACATTATCTGAAGCTATTAAAAGATATTGTTCAATTAGTGGTAAAACAATATTTATTTCGACAGAGAATGTCACTATAGATGGCCTGTTTGGATACAGATTTCAACAGAAAATGGACATGTACGTTCAATGTCAAAGAATGGTTGTAGTTTAAATAATTTAGCTTGTGAAGGGATTCTTTGAGCGAATGAAAACAGAATGTTTTTATAATCATTCACTTGAAGATCTTTCATTAGATGAATTAAAAATATATCTAAAAAATTATATTGAATGGTACAATAATGATAGAGTTAAAAATACATTGGAAGGATGGAGTCCTGTCCAATATAGACTGAGGCTTTTTTAGATAAAAATATGTTCAAGAAATTGTTCGTATCCCCAAACATGATAGTGGACAATATGCCTACATAAGAAAATCTAAATTAGATTAATATAGAAAGATAATGAGTTATTATAAACTTATTGTTCCAAAAAATACAAATGTGATTTATGTTGCATATTTTTAATGTACATTACAAAAAACATGTACACTCGCCATCAACCTTGATTGGTAATCAAGGTGAAAGTGATCATAACATTTATTTGATAAAAACAAAACATGGTATAATAAAACGACTCCAAAAGAGTGTTTCAATGCTTATGGCTTTCCTAAAAATTTTAAGTTATATGAGATTGCTCCATCAAGATTATACAAACAAGCTAGTAATTCTATATGTGTTACAGTAAAACAAAGAATAGTTGAGCAAAAGTCTTGTTTTTGCATTTGTAAAAATTACACATCTATCTAAGCATTTTTTATCTTTTAGATTTTTGTAAGTACCTAAATTACAAATGAATAACTTTGCATAAAACTATAATTACAAAGATAGAATTAAATAAGATTATTTACAAACGTATGTACCAAACATATCTTGTTGGCAAACCTTTGTTGATCCGTTATTTAAACTTTTAATCTCGTAACCGCCACCAGTACCATTATAGGTATCCACATTGTATTTTTTAGCAGGATTGTAACGTTCTTGACAACTAAAAATGTTTCCGTATATATCTCTATCACATTCTAATTCTGCAGCGTTTACATTTAGAGAAAATAGAGAAGAAAGGAAAAAAATACCTAAAAAATATTTGAAATTCATTTTATAACCCCTTTTATTTACATATAAATAAAATTATATTAATTTAATTATAAAGTGTCAAGTATTAATACATAAAAAATTCAATTTATTAATATATAATTTTATTTTTATGGTTAGTTTAATTTTTATATGTATTAATGCTTTAATACATTTATAATGCAAAATAATATCAGTGCTATGCAACTATTGGATGGTATACTAAAAAACACGAGATGCTTAATTTAGAAACAGTTATTCTGATATTTGCTAGAGGCACACCCAAACAGAAATTATTGAAAAGCTATGTGAATGTATAAATTCTATACAGATTGAAGAGGATAATACCTCTGTTCAAGAAGTATATACTCTTAGAAAAGAAAATTAAATACGTTTTAGAAGAGAAGGCAAGATTGGAGAAAAATTATAGTAAAGTTCTAAAAACTTTAAACGAAAGTCGAAGCAAAGAGATAACACAAAAAGAGGAAAATAATCGCTTAAAAACATTAGCATGAAACATAAGATAGAAGATTTAAAAAGGTGTTGTTTCAACTTAGGATTTTTAGCGATAAATCAACAAATACGTTTCAACAACTTCTTCATTAATAACTAAAAACATCACACCTTTAAAAATAAGGTGTGATGTTTTATAGTTTAATTATAAAAATGATAGAGTTCAAGAAGAAAAGTGATAGTATCTAGCATAAATTTGATAAAAGATTGGTGTTAAATGAATAAAAATGATTGATGTTAATATTAAAACTGATAGAAGCAAAAGTTATAAAAGATAAAAATTAATATAATAGTGATTAAAGGATGAGTATAAAAGTAGCATAAGATCTGATAAAATTTCCAATTAGAAAGTTCCTTTTTCAAAATTAAAAATTAGTTTTGATGAAGAGTGATAAGAATAAAAAGTAACACGAAGAAAAGCTAAAATGCAATAATTTTGATTATAAAATACTCAAAGAATAATTGGAGATAAACTAAATATAATAAAAGATTGCAAAATAACTAACAATAAAAACATTTTCTATCACAATTTGTTTTAAGAACTACAAATTCTGGAATTATTTAAACATGACATTACTAATCAAATTTTAGTTTCTAGAAATAAAATCTTTTCTGATCTTTTGTTAAAACCTATTATTTAATATTAAAAGCATGATAAAAATTAGATGTTGTTGTAAAATAACAAATGAGGATGTTGAAAATTATATAGGGTAAATTATGGGCAATATTCTAAATCCATGTAGAGATAATAGTTTTACAAAGCTAGC
>JBJFGR010000121.1:0-7571 GCA_051892875.1 Succinivibrionaceae bacterium | reverse complement strand
TCAAATAAAAACATTTATTTTATAGATGAAATTTTTTCATTTGATTTCTGTATAGCTTCATCTAATAACTTGGTAAATTTAACTTCGGGATGATTTTTATCAAATTTTGACTTAACCATAACTTTTAAAGGTTGATAATTTGTCCCTGATATCACAATTTTAACATCACGTTTTTTCATATCTGAGCAAAATTGTTCAAAACAATGATATCCACCAGCATCCAAATTATTTACGGAGGTAAAATCTAATATAACCCCTTTTTGACCTTCTATTTCATGTCTAATCTTACGGAAAACACGTTCTGCAGAAGCGAAGAATAAAGGACCTACAATACCATAAGCTTCATATTCTGTATTTAACTTGTTTGAAATATCTTTATTAACAGTTAAATCTCTTACCTTTGTACTCTTTGCCATATCTCTCATAAACACAATGGAAGCCATGATAATACCAAACATAATTGCCACTACCATATCAAATACCACTGTACAGAAAATACAACAAAACATTATTAATACATCAGCCCTTGGAGCTGTTTTTGCTAAATTTACAACTTTTCTCCACTCACTCATATTGTAAGCAACAATAAACAATAATGCACTCATCGCAGCCAATGGTAAATCAGATAACAAAGGAGACAAAAATAAAATTGCAATTAAAACTAAAACAGAATGCACTACAGCTGCAACAGGTGATGTTCCTCCAGCTTTAACATTTGCTGCAGATCTTGCAATAGCTGCTGTAGAGGTTATACCACCAAGGAATGGAGCAATTAAATTACCCAAACCTTGACCAAATAACTCACCATTTGAATGATGTCTTGTATTAGTCATACCATCTAAAACAACAGCACATAATAAAGATTCTATTGCACCTAAAGCTGCCATTGAGAAAGCTGCAACTATAATAGACTGCAAAGTTTCAAAATCCCATACTAAAGGATGAGGTAAACCATCAGCTCCTATTGGACCAGGCATATTCCAAGGTAATACAAAACTTGGTAAAAAAGGAGGTATACCATGACCAATACTTCCATCAGGATTTGCATATGTGAATTTAGATCCGATTGTTGCTATATTTGAAAATAAATCTCCACCATATTTTTGCAATCCAAAAGAAACCAATGTTCCCAAAACTACAGCAGGTAAATGACCAGGGAATTTAATCTTTAATTTTGACCAAAATATTAAAGTTGCCAGTGTAACAAAACCAACAATAGCATCACCCCAACTTATTGTATCTAAGCTAGAAACTATTTTTATAACCTTTTGTATAAAACCTTCTGGTAATGCAACGGTTAAACCTAAAAAGTCTTTAACTTGAAGTACAGCAATAACAATACCAATCCCCATTGTAAAACCTAAGGTTACTTCAATAGGTATAAATTGAATTAATCGACCTAATCTTCCTGCTGACATAATAAGTAAAAATATTCCACTTATTAAACTAGCAACACACAAACCAGCAGCACCATAAGTTTGAGCTACTGGATATAAAATTACAACAAAAGCAGCTGTAGGCCCAGATACGCTGAATCTACTACCACCAGTCAATGAAATCACAACACCAGCAACCAAAGCTGTATATAAACCATACTGTGGTGGTACACCACTTGCTATAGCTAAAGCCATTGCTAAAGGGATAGCAATAATACCAACTGTGATTCCAGCAATTATATCTTTAATAAAACGCTGTTTTGTATATGGATCTTTTATCATAGAGTCCTGAACAGCACTACCAAAATGAAAAATAGAGTGACGAATAGATGCTATCTTTCGTCTAGTTCTGATGTTTGCCATATGTTTTCACTATTTTTGTGGATATTGATTAATTATGGATGCAGACAACAAATACATCGATGCAGCATTTCCAACCGTTATATTTTGGGGTGAGAGAGGCATATTTAGCACAGACTTACTCCTCTTTAAAAAAAAATAAAAGAGATCTATATCAAAAATCTCTTAAATTTATTGAACAAGCGAATTATACTTAAATTATTATAAAATTGGTAGTATTTTTTTAAGCACTTACCACGAACTCTCTCTATGAAACTATAATGATTTTGGATGTCTAAACCATAAATGATCCTTCTTCATCATCTTTTGAATTCTCTGTATTTAAACCTTGATTGTTGTTGGCAATATTATCGCTTAATTTTCTGCGTTTAAGCTCTTTGTTATAAATATATTCAATAGCTATACTACGCATATCTTTCAAGGTTAAATAGATATATATCAACGGTAAAAAAGTAATCATTTGATTATTTAAAATCCTAAATACAGTATCACTACCATAAAAATACATAGATACAACAAAGATTATTAAAGAAATAGTACTCGCAAATATATTAAAACGAATATTCATAACTAATGGAATTTTTACTTTCAATAATGATTGAATTATTAAAGTAATAATAATGTTTAATAATAAACTCGATATTCCTCTTACAATAATAGCAAATATCATAGATATGAATATAACAACTAAACCAAAAACATTTATAAAATAAGAAACTTTTTTATAAATATAATCATTAGATATCAATATATTCTTATTTGTTCCCATATTAGAATATGGCATTTGCTGACTTCCATTAATAGAACGAACTTCAAATTTATCCTTATAGAATAAAAAAGTCGGAATTGCATCAGATGCTCTAATTTCCGAATTTTTTGCTTTGATAGATAGAACATCATGTATAGCTGATATATCCGCATTATTTGGATTTACAACAATTAAAGGTCGCTTGCTATTATTATAAATTACAACATACTTTTTATGATCACTGTCTTCTAAATAAGTAACATTACTAGACAAAACACATTGTTCTATTTCATTTTGATTTGTTACATTAGCTAAAACCTCATTATCATTTAAGTAGTTTTCTAAAAACATTAACTCATTATTTGAGGTCATAACAACACATGGTATCTGTTGCGTTAATGCCAAAAAATCATTTTCTTTAAATTTTACAAGATTTATATATAAAGGTATTGTTACTAATACAGACGCTAAAAAGCTTATAAAAACAAAATATAACCAACCATATCCTCGTATATTAACCAATCTACTTGAATAAAAGTTTCTTGAAAAAATCGATAAATAAATATACAAAAAAAAGTTTTTCATTTAAATCTTAATATAACTACAACCGTACATTTCGCTATGATACACTTAAAATTGAAATTATCATAATATTTTGTCTATATTACTCCAAATTATTGATATAACTTCCATGGTGTTAAGTTCATAAAATTTCCAAAAACTATTATATCTCCCTACTTTACTTTATTAGTATTTTAATATATAGATTCGTTATACAACTATTCTATTTGTTAAATCACCTAGAAAATTATTTTTTTGAAGATAATAAACAATTGACACATGACAAATTCTAATTAAAAATTGTGATATATATCATCTTCCTAAATATCAATTGAAAAAGTTTACAAAAATAAAAAGTGTTATAGTTGACTCATTTTTTAAGCAATATATAATAATTAGACCAATATAAACTGATCTACATCACATTAATATATTAATATAAGTTTTAATGGATGGATGTTTTATACAACAAACGATAATTAAAGGTAAAAATATGAATTATTCATACACTAATTTAGCTATAGCAATGTGCATAGCTTTAGGAGCAACTGCTTGCGGTGGCGGAAGTAGTTCATCATCAAATGATTCGAATACACAAGCTAGTACATATTCTGTAAGTGCAAAAATTGAAGACACGAACGGTAATATTGTAAAAAATGCTCTCGTATGCATAGATTACAATGGTAACGGTGTATGTGACAAAGGTGAAAAATCTATTACTTCTGGTTCACCTAATGGAATTTATACTTTTAACGATTTAACAGAAAATGAATTTTATTCTAAAGAAACCATAATTGCAGAAGTTAATAAATCATCTAATTTACCATCTGTAACGAACGATGAAAAAGAAATATATAGTTATCAATTAAATCCTCAATCATCAGCTGATGTAAGTCAAGATAATAATTCAAAAACAAGACTTATATATATAAATCCTATAACAAGAATGGTATACAACTATAGCGTTAAAACCAATTCTACTTTAGAAAGTGCTCAAAAAGCAATCTCTAGTTCTTTAGGTGTTCGTGAAGAATTATTAAATTCTTCTGTTGATAAAAGTTCTCCTATTTTTGTTTTCGCAAAGTCTTTACAAGAAACTGAAAAAGAATTAACTGAAGCTAATTTAGGAACAGAATATAATACAAAATCTATAGAAGATATCCAAAAATCTCTAGATTCAAATTATACAGCAGAACAAATATCTGTATACTTTTCTTTACAGCTTACATTTAATGTATCTGATGTACCTAATAAAAAACCTATTGTAGATTTTAATACAGAAGTTATAGGTTGTCGTACTGTTAAATTTATTAATAAATCTGAAGACCCTGAAGGCGATTCTTTAGACTTTGTATGGAATTTTGGTGATGATACAAAACAAAGTACTGAACAAAACCCTACTCATACTTATGAAACAACAGGTACTAAAGAAGTTATATTAAAAGCTAAAGATAATTATTCTTCAAATTTATCAAAACAAAAAATTGTAATAGATAACCAACTATGCGATAACATAAAAATTGAACCTATGTTCAGTTTATCCAATGATAAAAAAGATTCTACTACTATTATATTTACAAACGTAACTCAAGGTGATATAGCTTCTTATGAATGGGATTTCGGTGATGGAAATAAATCAGCTGAAAGATCTCCTACACATACATATGCAAACTCTGGTACTTACGATGTTGTATTAACAGTAAAAGATACTTCAGGAAATACTTATACTTCAGAATCTAAAACTGTAACTATTCAAAAAGGCCTAGATAATCAAATCCCAACTGTATCAGGTAATTTAAACATTAATGGATTAACAGTGAATATAGTTAATACATCAAAAGATGATGATAATGATGTATTAACCTACTCATGGGAATCAAGCGATGGTTATAAAACTGAAAACAAGGATTTTAACCACACTTTTGATAAAGAAGGAAATTATATTGTTGTATTAACAGTTTCTGATGGCAAAGCAAGTGCAAACAAAAAGTTTTACGTATCTGTTTCTGATGAAAAATACCTACCAAAAATAAATGTTTTAAGTAATAATAATTTGGAAGTTAGCTTGTCAGCTACATATGAAAACGTATCGGAAAATGCAATATATGTATGGTCATTTGGTGATGGTTCAAAGGAAGTAACAGGTCAAAAAGTTAATCATACATATAGTAAACAAGGTAATTACACAATAACCTTAACTGTATCGAACGGAGATGATATAGTAGAAAAAACTCTTACTATATCTGTATCTAAAGATAATGTAGCTCCAATAGCTAAATATAACTCAACTTCAGAAAATACAAAGGTATCATTTAAAGATGAATCATCTGATGCTAATGGTGATGCACTAACATATTTATGGGATTTTGGTGATGGAACAACTTCAACTGAAGCAAATCCTATTCATAATTATGTTGTTACCAAAGAAACAACATTTATTGTTAAATTAACCGTAAGTGATGGAAAAGATTCAAATACTTATACAAACTCAATAAAGGTGTCACCTACAAATAATAATTCACCTATTGCAAACTTTACTTACACAATAGATAATCAAACAGTTAAGTTTACCCAAGGTTCAACAGATCCTGATGGTGATGAATTAACATATACATGGGATTTTGGTGATGGAATAACATCTAATGAAAAAAATCCAATTCACACTTACACTGTTCCTGCAAATTCAACAAAATCTTTTACAGTAAAGTTAACAGCAAATGATGGAAAATTATCAAATACAAAAACTGCTTTAATTTCAATATCTGATGGTATTTGTGTTGGTTGCGGACTTGATTTACCTCCTTCTGTAGATTTCCACTACAGTTTTACAGGTTTATCAGGGGTATTGACAGCTGTTGCTTCAGATCCAGAAAAGAAAAAGTTAACATATTCATGGGACTTTGGTGACGGACTTACATCTTCATCAAAAGTAGCAAAAATTACTTACCTAAAAGGTGGAAAGAAAAAGGTTGTATTAACCGTAAGTGATGGTTTTAATAGTGTTAAAAAAGAATATACATTTGAGTTAGAAAATATTAATATACCAAAACCTGAAAAACAAGGTTTATACATAAAGACTAATCGCTCACATATTCATTTATTTACAAATAACCAAAATTTCACAAAATGGCCTGGTATAGAACTTACTACAGCTACTGAAGATTCATCATGGAAGTATATTGATACATCTGCATATGGTGTTGATAAAATTAGTTTTGTACTAAATGACAATGGTCAATCACAAGACCATGATGTAAAAGATATAAGTGCAACAGGTTGCTACGATGGTACTTCTTTGACTCCATTAGATGAATGCATGTTCGGTGACCCGTCAACACTTAAAGTTGTGGAAGGTGGTTGTGAATTAGGTGATAATGATGATGTTTTAATTAATGATATTGAATGGAATAAATTAGATTACGCATCATATACATCAACTTCTGATGTATTTATTGAATCAGCTCCATTTGTTATTACTAATTTAGCACCTGGTAGTTATCATGAAAATAAAACGGTAACTTTAAATCTTGAAGACGCTAGCCGTGAAATGACAGATGGTGTAATACACTATACCTTAGATAACACAGTTCCTGATGAAAATTCACCTATTTATGATGGAAAACCAATAGAATTAACAGATACATCAGATGATGGCTTAGGTACAGCTTACAGACTTCGTACTTTAGCTATTGGTAGTAATGGTTTAAAACAGGAGCAACACTTCTTCTGGTTTATAAAGACTAATGCAACAGTTGCCCCTGCTACAGATTTCCGTGATGAAACTATTTATTTTGTTGTGACAGCTCGTTACTATGATGGAGATTCTACAAATAATTATCACTGTAGAGATCGTTTTGATGCGACAGATCCTAGTTGGAGAGGTGATTTCAAAGGTTTAATTGAAAAACTAGATTATATTAAGGGTATGGGCTTCACTGCTATATGGATTACACCTCCTGTAGAAAACCGTTCTGGTTTAGATTATCATGGTTATCATGCTTATGATTGGTTCCAACCTGATTTACGATTAGAAAGTAAAGATGCAACATATTTTGATTTTATAAAAGCTGCACATGCTAAAGGTATAAAAGTTATTCAAGACGTTGTATTAAATCACTCTAGTAACTATGGTATTCGTGGTCAAGCATACATTGAAAAGATTCCTACAAAATATCATATTGATGCTGAAAAGGGTAAAGATAATATAAATTATGGTCCATATACAAAGAATGTTGGCGATTATTTATCATCAAATCGTTGTGATAACGACAACCCTGTTGCTCCAATTTGGCATCGTATGTTATGTGCTGGAGATCCAGAAGCTCATACAGAATTTACAGTTAAATTCAAGAATGGTAGTGTTAATGTAAATAATACATCTACAAAGAATATCCCTACAAATTATTTCTGGTCACCTGCCATTGCATCATATTTACCTGAAAAGTGGTATCACGTGGGTTATACCA
>JBJFGR010000120.1:0-7615 GCA_051892875.1 Succinivibrionaceae bacterium | reverse complement strand
GTGTAAAGAGCGTTAATGTAACAGTTGGTGAACGTCAAGGTGATAAGGTTCAAATTCTTTCTGGATTAAAGAAAGACGATGTTATAGTAACACAAGGTTTAGTTCGTTTGTCTAATGATAGTTTGGTAACAATTACTGAAAATGATGCATTAAACAAGCAGGAAAATACACCAAGATTATAAGGATTATAATAAATGTTTACTGATATTTTTATAAAAAGGCCGGTCTTGGCTGTATCCATAAGTTTATTAATTGTGATACTTGGTTTACAAGCTTTAAAAGGAATGGCTGTTCGTCAGTATCCAAATATGACAAATACAGTAATAACTGTAACAACGTCATATTATGGTGCTAATGCTGATACTATTCAAGGTTTTATTACTCAACCATTACAACAAGCTATAGCACAGGCTGATAGTATTGATTATATTAGTTCTTCTTCAAAAATGGGTGTTTCAACAATAACTGTTAACATGAAGTTGAATACAGATCCTAATGGTGCATTAGCCGATGTTTTATCTAGAGTAAATTCTGTAAAGTATATGCTACCTACAGAAGCTCAAGACCCATCAATTGCTTTATCAACTGGTTCTACAACATCTGTTTTATATATTTCATTTAAGAGTGAAACTTTAGCTTCTCCTGAAATTACAGATTATTTAAATCGTGTTATAACACCTCAATTGTTTACTGTAAATGGCATAGCAAAAGTTAATTTATATGGTGGTAATGATTTTGCTCTTAGAATATGGATTGATCCTGTTAAACTTGCTACCTATAACATAACTGCTTCAGATATTGTATCTGTTTTAAAATCTAATAATTATCAATCATCATCAGGCCAGATAATTGGTAAATATACTGTATTGAATACAAGTGCAGAAACTCAAGTTACAGATGTTGAAAGTTTAAGTAATTTAGTTGTTTCTACTAATAATGGTTCCGTTGTGAGAGTTAGAGATGTAGCTACAGTTACAATGGAAACTAACCATGATAATTATAGAGCAATGGCTAATGGTAAAAAGTCTGTTTTAGTTGCAATTGATGCAACACCTACTGCAAATCCTCTTGATATTGCTGAAGGTGTAAAACAATTAATGCCGACTTTCGAAAAAAATTTACCAAGTGATATCGCAATGGAAATGATTTATGATAGTACTATTGCTATTGATGAATCAATAAATGAAGTTGTTCATACAATTTTTGAAGCTGCAATAATTGTATTAGTAGTTATAACTTTATTCATGGGGTCTTTTAAAGCTGTTATTATTCCTATCATCACTATACCTTTATCTATGATAGGGGTAGCAATGATTATGGTTGTTTTTGATTTCTCTATCAATTTGATGACTTTGCTTGCAATGGTGCTTGCAATAGGTCTGGTGGTTGATGATGCTATAGTTGTTGTAGAAAATGTTGATCGTAATATCAAGAGTGGAATGAATGCTTTTAAAGCAGCAATAGTTGGAACACGTGAAATTGCTATTCCTGTTATTTCAATGACTATAACATTAGCTGCAGTGTATTCTCCTATTGCATTAATGGGTGGTGTTACAGGTTCTTTATTTAAAGAATTTGCTTTAACATTAGCAGGTTCTGTGGTTATTTCTGGGGTTATTGCTCTAACATTATCACCTATGATGTGTTCAAAAATTCTGAAAGAAAAGGAAGAATCTAGTGCTTTTGAAAAATTTATAAATAATTTTTTAAACAAAATTACATCAGTTTATTCAAAAATGTTAGATGAGGTTTTAACTCATAGATTTCCTATTTTAGTAATTGTTGTTGTAATTTTTGGAAGTTTACCGTTCTTATTTAAGTATTCATCATCTGAACTAGCTCCTAATGAAGATGATGGGGTATTTATGGTTATGGCTAAAGCTCCAATGAGTGCAAATCTCGATTTTATTCAAGATGGTGCTGAAAAAATTTCTAAAAAAGGTATGGAAGATAAAGATATTATTTCTTCTATTGCTTTTGCTGGTATTCCTGCTAGTAATCAATCTCTTTCTATTTTAATATTGAAAGAATTTAAGGAAAGAGATCCTATTAAAAAAGTAATTAGCAGAGTAACTCCTACTATAAACAATTTACCTAACATGTCAGCTACTGTTTTTCAGCCATCTTCTTTACCTGGCGCATCAAGCGGTTTGCCTGTACAGTTTGTAATAATAACACCTAATAGTTTTGAAAGTCTTTATGAAGTAGCAAGTGATGTACTTGAAAAGGCTAAAAAAAGTGGTGTTTTTGTGTACTCTGATATGGATTTGTCGTATGATTCAGGTACTGTAGATATAGAAATAGATCGTGAAAAAGCTGGTGCTTATGGAATATCAATGAGCGATATTGGTAATACTTTGTCTACATTAATTGCAGATGGTTACGTAAATCGTGTTTCAATTGAAGGAAGAGCGTATGAAGTAATTCCTCAAGTTGAAAGAATTGATAGATTGACTCCTGAAAGCATTAATCATTATTTTGTACGTTCTCAAAGTGGAACAATGATTCCTTTATCAAACATTGTCTCTATTAAGGTTAAAACAGAACCTGCTGTTTTAAATCAAATGTCTCAACAAAATGCAGCTACACTAAGTTTTGCTTTAAATCCTGCATTAACTATGGGAGATGCTATTAATTTCTTTAATAATGAAATTATTCCACATCTTCCAAAGGGATATACCTATGATTATAAAGGCGAATCACGTCAATATATAACAGAAGGTAGTTCTTTAGTTGAAACTTTTGGTTTAGCTATTGTTATTATTATGTTGGTTCTTGCTTGTCAGTTTGAAAGTTGGAGAGACCCTTTAGTAATTTTAATTGCGGTGCCTTTGGCTATAAGTGGTGCATTAATTACTTTAGCTTTAGGATTGGCTACATTAAATATTTATACAGAAGTAGGTTTAATTACTTTAGTAGGGTTAATCTCAAAACACGGTATTTTAATTTGCGAAGTATGTAAAGAAAAGCAATTAAAAGAAGGTTTAACAAAACTTGAAGCTATTAGAATTGCTGCAACTGTACGTTTAAGACCTATTTTAATGACAACAGCAGCAATGGTAGCAGGTTTATTACCTTTACTTTATGCCTCTGGTGCAGGTGCTGCAAGTCGTTTCTCTATAGGTTTAGTTATCGTAGCAGGTCTTTCTATAGGTACAATGTTTACACTATTTGTTCTACCTGTAATCTACAGTTATTTAGGTCAAGAACATAAACCTTTACCGAAAGTAGACTTTTAATAGTAAGAGTTTGTCATAATATTATAATAAATCTCCTGTGTTTTAAATACGGGAGATTTTTTATAACTAATGTATTACTTTTTTAACAGAAATTTCTAATATTTTTATTTTATTTTTTTCATTTTATTTTATTTTTTTTATTTCATTTCTAAAATTTCAAAACACTGTTTTGGTAAAACCTGTTTAGTTTTTTTAGGTTTATTATTTTGGGGATTTGTCTTTTTATGTTTTATATCGAATAACCATGAATCAATTTCAGAATCACAGCCATCTGTATTAGGTAGTTGTGATTGAGGTATACAAAGATTCGAATTTTTAGAAGGACAGGCTAAACGTATATGCATATGTGCGTTATGCCCCCACCACGGACGAATTTTTTTTAACCAGTCTCTTTCTTTTACGGGGGTATCTTCACATAATTGTTTTTTTATAGCAGGGTTTATAAAAATTCTTTCAACTTTTTTATCACTAGCTGCTAATTTTATTAAAGTATATATTTGAGGTGTATAGTATTCATTAGTTTGTAACCAATTATTTTCTACAATATTTATAGCCCAAGGATTATTTAAATCCTTTGATTTAAGTTTTTTATTTACCATTCTAAACCAAATATCAACATCTAAACCTGTTTGGTGACTGGCGTGCCCACTTTTAAAAGGACCTCCTCGTGGCATAGACATGTCCCCAACTAGTAGTATAGGTAATTTATTTTTATGAGCTTTCTGGCCTAAACTATTTAAAAAATCTATCAGTTCAGGGTGTCCAAAGTAACGTTTGTTTTGTTGTCGTATTACCTGATAATAGGGATTGTTTAAATCAGCACTTATAGCACCACCTATGCATCCATTTGAATAAGAACCTATAGGATTTGGAGTTGTTTGTGTTGGATTTTTTACATTACTCCATGTAACTCCAGTTTTTGTTGCTGCAGCTAATGATGTTGTGGTAAATGCTGTTGTTACAGTAATTGTTACTACAGATGCGGTTAAAATATTGGCTAATAACATAATTCATTAAAAATACTTACAGTGTTTATTTGTTAAAACATTATTATTTTACACAAATTTTACAAATATTAACTAAAAATTTAATTTCTAATTAATAAAATGTTAATATAGTTTAAGTTAAATATGGAAGTTTATAATGAAATTATCAGCGAAGCAGTTAAGCCATATAACATTAGTTTGTTATTGGATGATAAAAACAGAAGATTATTTATCCAAAAATAGTTGGTCTGGTAGAAAGAGTGATTTTAAGAAATGGTATGATTCATGGTTAAATCATGCTATAACATTAGAACCTGTTCCATCATTTATGTGCAAACCAAAGTTCATAAAGCTTT
Organism: Succinivibrionaceae bacterium; assembly: GCA_051892875.1. Classification (GTDB taxonomy): domain Bacteria; phylum Pseudomonadota; class Gammaproteobacteria; order Enterobacterales; family Succinivibrionaceae; genus JBJFGR01. The sequence continues at coordinate 3,034 of JBJFGR010000120.1, read as the reverse complement.
TTAGAAAGGTTTTATCATGCCGTATTGTAAAACCAACTGATGATGTTATGAATCCAGTTAGTGCATCAGTTCCTGAAGTTCCAAAGGAAGCTGTTTCTGAAAAAACAGCTGTAAAGCATAATTCAAAAACAAAGAGTCTTTAATTTTAAATATTGAGGTTGTTTGTGATATACGAAGTAGAAGATAATGAGAGTATTCGCGATTTGGTTGTCTATACTTTAAGCCAAAGTGGTTATGAAGTTGAAGGAATTCCAGATGGTAAGACTTTATGGGAAAAAATAAAGATAAATGTTCCTGATCTAATTTTACTGGATCTAATGTTACCCGATGAAGATGGAATGTCTATTTTATCTAAATTAAAGCAACAACCTCAATATAAAAATATCCCAGTTATTATTGTTTCAGCAAAGGATAGAGAGCTAGATAAGATTCGTGGGCTTGATAGTGGCGCTGATGACTATATAACAAAACCTTATAGCATGATGGAATTGATTTCTCGAGTTAATGTTCAGATAAGAAGAAAGACACATGATAGAGAGAATGATTTTTCAGATGTGTTTAATATAGGTGATTTGAACGTTAATGTGGGTTTACGTGAAGTTAGAATTAAAAATGAATTAATACCATTAACGTATAAAGAGTTTGAATTATTGGTGACATTTTTATCACACCCAAATAAGATATATACACGAGATGATTTATTAAATAAGATTTGGGGAATTGACATTGAAATAGAAACCCGAACTATTGATGTGCATATTAGAACTTTGCGTAGTAAATTAAGAGAATATGGTGATTTAATTAAAACAGTTAGACATGTGGGTTACAGGTTAGGTGAACTTTCTACATGAAACAAAGAATATTTTTTAGTATGGCTATTGTCTCATTTTCTGTATGTTTGATATTTTTACTTATCTTACTTTCATTTTTTCATGAAGCAAATGAAAAAGAGTTTTCTAAGTCATTAAAATCAGAATTTAATTACATAAAAACTGGTTATAATGAGTTAGGTTTTTCATATTTAAATAGTATAGAAAATAAAGATGTAAGAATCACATTGATTTCTCAAGATGGTGATGTTATCTATGATAATTATATAAATCTTAAGAAATTAGATAATCATAAAAGCAGACCAGAAATAAAGGATGCTATAAAAGCAGAAAAGGGAATTAGCATCAGATATTCATCAACCACCTTTTTAAAAACATTTTATTACGCAGAAGAAATGAAAGATGGAAATATTTTACGTATTTCTAACTATGTTGATACTATCTGGGTTACATTTATAGAAATGTTACCAAATTTTTTGATTGTATTTTTTCTATTAATTGTGGTGGTTATTGTAATTTCTCGATACATTTCTAGACAGATAATCAATCCTCTTGAAAATATTTGTTTTTCAGATGAAAAAGCTCCAGAGAAGGCATATAAAGAAATAAGACCTTTTATTAGTAGAATTATTAATCAAAGAATTCAGATAAACAATCAGATGCAAGAAATAAGAACGCAAAGAGATGAGTTGCAAGTTATTTTAAACCATATGACTGAAGGTTTGATAATAGTTAATAATAAAAATAAAGACTTTTTAATTATGAATCCTGCTAGCAGAAAAATTTTAGATAATTTAGGGTTGTTAATTAAGGATAGTATAGGTAGAGAACATGTAAAGGATGATGAACGATTAACTATATTAAGAGAAGAAGCATTAAAAGGAAAGGAATGTATACAGACGTTATCTAAAAATGAAAGGTATTATGATTTTCTAATTAATCCCATAATAGATGATAAACAAGTTATTGGCGCAGTATGTATTATTATTGATGTAACTGAAAGAACTGAGCGTGAGAATTTACGTCAAGAGTTTTCTGCAAATGTTTCTCATGAATTAAAAACTCCATTAACAGCAATTTCAGGATATGCGGAAATTATAAGTAGTGGTATTGCTCGTGAAAAAGATATATCAAATTTTGCGACAAGAATTCACCAGGAAGCCCATAGACTTTTGCATTTGATTGCAGATATTATTCATTTATCTGAATTAGATTCTTCAACAGAAAAGAATAGAATACCAACAAATGTTTTGAAATTAACAGATGAAGTAGTTGATAGTTTGGAAGAGGCTGCTTGTAAAAAAAATATAGCAATAAAAACCAACTTAATAGCAGGGGATCTTGAAAAAGATATAGAAGTAAATGTGGTTCCTCATTTATTAGAAGAAATTTTTTATAATTTGGTAGATAATGCAATAAAATACAATAAGCAAAATGGTTCAATAAATATTGAATACGGATTAAAGATGCCAAGTGGTGATTTTTTCTGGAGAGTTACAGATACGGGAATAGGTGTTTCGTTACCAGATCAAGAACGAATTTTTGAAAGGTTTTATAGAGTAGATAAAAGTAGATCTAGAGAAATAGGGGGAACGGGATTGGGTTTATCTATTGTAAAACATGCAACAAAAATTATTGGAGGAAATATTGAAATTTATAGTACTCTTAATGTTGGTACAACCATAGAGTTAATATTACCTAAAGAGTTGGTTTTACTTAAGTAGTTAATACAACTTTTTGGGCATAGTTGTGGGTTGAAATTGAGAGCTATGCAACTATAACCCCTTATTTATACAAGTTTTATACCTTTGTTTTCTCTGTTGAAAAGAGAAATTTTTATATTCGACAACTACAAGAATGACTCTTATAAGGAAGTAAAGATACCTTTAAAGTTGTAATACCTGAATGATTTTTAACAAATTTTCAAGAATTTATAATAGAGTTATTGACGTTTACAAATTTTTTAATAGAGTAGTAGCAGAAAACATTTCACATTCCTTTTTTTTGTTTTTTTGCAACTACAAAAATACAGAATTGAAATGGTTTTTTCAATTTTTAGTTTTAAAAGAACACAAAGATCTGTGAAAGATCTTTAGGGTAAAACCACTAAGAGTCTTTATGTTTTACCCCCACATATGCACGATGACTCAAAAATATAGTCATTAATCTTTATCAACAAAATCAGATGACCGCTGAGCAGATTG
>JBJFGR010000119.1:0-7848 GCA_051892875.1 Succinivibrionaceae bacterium | reverse complement strand
CAGAAGATAAATAAATAAGACATTCTAAAGTTCTAAGTATATATTTGGTATATTTAGGACTTTTTATTTATGAGTAGATTCAGAACAATTGTAGAAAATATCATAAAAACTTTTACAGAAGACGCACATTCTGATAACAACCGTTATAAAGAAGCTCAACAATTTTATAAGGATCTTTATACTAAAATCGAAGCAAACGGAAATACAGAAACAACGGTCGATACTGCATATGGTCCGCTTAATGTAAAATTAAAAACCGAAGATAGTTTAAAAAATGCTTACGGTTATTATGATGTTGATACAAATACAATAAATGTTTACTTAGATAACATATTTACATTAAATGATAAAAACATTACAAAGAATGACCTTTTAGACTTTTTAAATACAAGTATCGTAAAACAAGCACTTATCCATGAATTTACACATTTTGTAGATCATAAAAGTATTTATCCATTAAATAAATCCAAAGAAACCTCGTATCAAGATTATATAAATAGTCCTTCTGAAAGAAACGCATATTTCATGCATTGGATTCAAAGATTATTAGATAAACTTTCTGACAAATATTATGATGACAATAAGTATTTTCCACCGGAAGAAAAAATTGATTTCTTACGCTCAGAATTATCTACTAATACTAAGTTAATTGAATATTATAACAGTTTAACAGATAAAAACAAAAAACGCTTTTTAACTAGATTATATAAATATTTAGAAAGTGATTATGATCTAGAAGGTAAAAGTAGAGAAGAAAGGGATAATGAATTTTTTGAATATTTATCATCACTAGGAGCATAAAGATGACTAGTAGATTTAGGCAGATAGTAGAAACGGCCATAAAAAATATAACAGAAGACGCATTTTCAGATAGAGATAGATATAAAGACGCGATTGATGTATATATTAAGGTGTTGAATACAATGGAACCGTATCTCAATACAGATAAAGTTATTACAGATACAGCAGAAGGTGTTAATTTACAGGTAGATACACCGTACGGTCCTCTGATGGTCAGTGTTTCTTTAGATAAAGATGTACATAATTCTGGTGCATATTATCCAGAATACAATGCTATCGAACTTAACATACACGATATAGTAGATTTAAGTGATGAAACTATAAACATGACAGACCCGATTACAGGCGAAAAAAACGTTACAGGTATAAATGCTAAATACTTATATAAAATCTTATCCTCTCGTAATGTTCAGGATACCTTTATTCATGAGTATACACATTTTATAGATGACAAAACAAAATACTCTATGAAAAAGCAAGCAGATATATATAAAAATTCAGACTACTTTAATAAACCCTATGAAAGAAACGCTTTTTACATTGCCTGGTTAAATAAAATCGTTTCACACACTTATAATAAATATGGTAAGATAATGAAGGATTTGACACCAGAAGAACGATTAAACTTTTTAAGGAATGCTTGGAAAGAAGATGAAGAATTCGTAGAATATTATAAGAAACTCGAACCTGCTGCAAAGAAAAGATTTATATCAAGATTATATAATTATTTTAGTACTGATTTCTGGTCAGATGCTGCATAACTAAAGGTAGATTTAAAATGAGTAAAATAAGAACAATTATTGAAAATATCCTCCATGAAGGTGATAAAAAAATATTTGATAAAGAATCTGGATACAATAGCTCTAAAGATGAATTATATATTTATGATTTACTTAAAAAGAAATGGCCAGATGTTAAAATGAGCTATACCAGAGATGATTTTATTAATCCAGAAACTCATCGTCATTTTCAATTAGATTTTTACGTACCTTCTGAAAACATGGGAATACAAGTAAATAAACATTGGAAACACGGCAGAAGAGTATATGATTCATCTGATCCGAATTGTCAAAAAGATGTTCGCTGGTTAAAAAATAAAGGTGGAGATTTTTATAACAAAGTTTTACATACCTGGACTGAATTAGATCCTATTAAACGAGAAGTTGCAAAGCAAATAGGTATGAAATACGTAGAAATCTTTAATTTAGACGAATTCAATACTTGGTACAATAATCCAGAATTAACCTACGAAGAATATAAACAAGCTCCTGATTCTTTGCAATACGACAGTGATGAATATTTTGCTGCAAAAGCCAATAATCGTGATATTTATGGTAATGATTCTGATCCATTAGGTGCATAATTATTGTTTTACTTTTGTTTTGATATAAATTATTATATATAAAATTTAAAATAAATAGGTATAAGAATGAGTAAGTTTAAAACCATCGTAGAAAATGCATTATATGAAGTTGGAGCATTGCCTTTTCCAAAAAATATTCAAGTATATGCTAAGAAAGAAAAGGTAAATTTATTTGAAATTAAATATTTACGAAAAGATGGTAAATTGGATGAACCGGGTGGAATTTGTTATGCTAAAACTGGAATTTGGAAAGATATCCGTAAAAATGAAAATGCTTTTATACGCGCACGATTAGATGAAAAATTTAGACAAGATCAAGGCAATTTTAGTAAATATCGTGGTGGCATGATTGTATTTGCTCTGAGTGTCAATACTGTCATTGATAAAATGAATTATAATCAATTAGTTGCAGAAATCAAAAAGATTTGGTATACCTTAATAAACAAGACCTTTAAAAATAAAATGATTAAAGGTGTAGTTAATTCTATGAAAAATACTTATGCTAACATTGAAGATGCAGAAATTGGAGGTATTACAATAGGTAATAACTTTAAAGGCGTGTATTTTGATGGTAATAAAGTATATAATGATAAATCAACGAGTTTAGAAATAAATGACATTTCTAGCGAGATGTTATTACTGCTCGCTATTGAAATTTGTAAAGCATTTCGTCAAGATAGTGTTTTAATTAAAGATTTCAATAAAAATAAATTCTTTTTGTGTGATTCCGAAGAAGTAGAAGGCGAAATTCCAGAAGAAAAAATAAAAAATGCTTCTAAAGACTTAGCAAACTTAAAAAATGTAAATACAAAAACAAAATAGTGTCTGGTTTAGTCAGAGGTATAATTATGAGTAGATTTAGAACAATTGTTGAAAATGCTATTGCTAAAGTAAATAAAAAACTTTTAAAAGAACGTTGTGAATCACTTTTTATAGCACCAATGAGTCTACATAATGATGAGCGAGAAGTAGTAGAGGTACTTTATAATCCTTCGAAAACAGAGTTCAATAGAGCATTTAGAGAATGGGGTACTATACGAGGACTTGCTGACAATGAAGATGTAATTATTTGGGATGGATATAAAGCTGTTCATGATTCAGTAAAAGAACAATTAGAAAAACAGTATAATGCAACCTTTCCAACTGGTTATGGGACATTGTGCAGATTTGAAACAACACGTGACTATCCACTAATGCTCGAAGATGATACAAAACAGTATAGTCATGGTAAAGAATTAGATCCAGTAAAGCAAACCTTATTTAAAAATCATAATTTCACAAAATTATTTTCAGAAGAGGAAATACTAAATGCTGATTCTCACAATTTTGCTAATGGAGAATTTGGTGAGTTTCAAAATGATCCAGAAATATTAAAAAAGTTTGGATATGATTAAAAATTGCTTTACAGATATAAAATTTTATGATAGTATATAAATATAAAATAAAAAAGAGAGTTCTATAAATTATGATTAATACGAATATTTTACATTGCTGGTGTCATCATTTACTTCACAGAGGTGTTGATGCTTAGTTATACATGTTAATTCATAAAATTATTAGTTTCAAGCCTCTAGGATAATTACTTTCTAGAGGTTTTTTATTATGGACTGTTGGTAGAGGGGTTATACGTTAGTCTGCAAAACTAATTACACAAGTTCGAATCTTGTACAGTCCTCCAATTTTTACGCATAGAAGTATATATCAATGAAATGGTCTATTCTTGTGTGCGTAGCTTAACTGGTAAAGCGTCGGTTTGTGGTACCGAAGGATACGAGTTCGAATCTCGCCGCTCACCCCACTTTATAGGGACTTAGTTTAATGGTAAAACACTAGTCTCCAAAACTAGATATAGGAGTTCGATTCTCTTAGTCCTTGCCAATTCTAACGATATTTAAAGTATAATGTATCTGCTTCATATCTGATTCTGTTATAACGTATTATATTTTTTACATCTTCTATATCAGAGTCTGGAACAGTAAACCATTCACCCCGTTTTTTATAAGACTTAGAGCGTAACTCTTTATGAATTAGTTTTTCGATTTTAAGTAGATGAGCACGTTCACATTCAAATTCTTCAGTAAATAATAGCACCAAATCATTCGGATGTCCGGTTTGTAATTCTTTTATTCTTTTATTAGGATCTTTAGATATACCCACTTTTATATGACCGTTATTATCTCCAATCATATACATATAATCTAAAGGTTGTATTTCATCGTTTATTATTTGCATACTTATTAGAATACAAATATACGTAGAAATAACATAATAAAATTTCAATTAACGGTTTTACATACATAGTCAACAGTAGTAAAATGTAATTATAGATGAAAGGGAAATGTCATGATTAAAAACTATTACGAAATATTAGAAGTACATAAATTTGCTTCAGATACTGAAATTAAGCGTGCTTTTTACAAGTTAGCTAAAAAGTATCATCCTGACATTAACCCTAAAACAGCAAACTTATTTAAAGAAATTAATGAAGCTTATCATGTCTTAATTGATCCTAAACTAAGACGTGAATATAATAACAGCTTAAATACAGAAGTTCCGTTCACTTTAAACGAAGATATTTTTAAATCCTCTGAAAACGATTCATTAGTAGATATTCTTAACAATGTAACCAAACAAACAGAAGACCTGAATAAAGAATTAGAAGAACTTATAAACTCTTTTGATTACTTTGAAGATGGACAATACTACTATAATCCAGAAAAAGAAAGTATCTTTAGAATTATAGATGAATTTAAAACATTTAGATTTGAAAATGCTGTCGCTGCTATCTGGAATAGAAACGCAATTAGTATTTTCGGTGCCGCATTTGTTTTCTTGCTAAGTTTTATTTGTATTTTATTTACTAAACCATTTAAACTCTATAAACATCTTACTTATAAAAAACGTAACTTTGCTTGGTTAAATCACATTTCCAGATTAACTAAAGAAAATAAATTGTTTCATACATTGTGCTGGACTATTATCTTAAACGTTTTCAGTATAAGTAGGCTAATCTATAATATTCTATATTCTACTGTATGGATTTTCAGTAAGATTTTAAAATACTTCTTGATTCCAGCCGCTATTATATTTGCTGCCACATTTAGAGTTGTTTTCTATAATCCAACAAGAAGATAATAGAGAAGTTTAAATTAATTTCTTTCCCAAATACCTAAAACAATCATTTGGCCAATTAAGACTTCAAAATCAACGGTTGGCTTTATTTTTATCTTCACTTTATACCCCAGATCAGAGGCTTCTATGTGTAGTTTCAACATAGTCAATTCCATTTCAAATGAATCACACAAATCCGAATTAATTTGATTCATAATATCAACTAGAAGTTGTTGCCGACACATTATTTTAAAATTAAGTGCTTCGTCTTCTAAATACGGTAATCGATCACAATAATACATATCGTGAAAATAGGTATTCGTAATACATTTAAAAATCTTACTAATTAATAACTCTCTATTGAATTTCATAAAGCCATCTCATATAGTCTATTGGTTATGCGTAATGTTGCAACTATTAATTCACTGTAGGTTTCGTCTAATACCTTTACCTTTATACGAATGTTAATTACTTTTGGACGTACACGTACTAATGCGTAATCAATTTGTAAGAACCCTTCGAATTCTTTTTTAATTTTCTTTATATTATCTAGAAAATCAGCTTTATATGGACAAAGAATAGTACATATACCCAATTCATTGTTAGAATTCATTGTCACTCGATAGCCAGACATCTTAAAGCACTTGTGAACTAAGCTATGAAAAATTGCTCTATTGTAATCTTCTACACCCATGCCTTCATCCCTTGTTCAAATTTTAAGATATGTGTATTCCTATGATACCCTTTGATCTTTAACAGCGTCATGAAATCCTCTATTTCATCAGTATACTCATCACTAACGCATATCCATAATTCATTCCTTACCTTTACGGGCCATGTTGTAATCATATCCTGAGCATATATATGGTATGGTTCTGTTTTTTTAGTAAAATAGAGATATTCGTGTAACAACTTATATTCTCGACTAAATTTATGAATCATATCAATTTCCTCAGAATCTATATTCCCTTGTAAATCAAATAAAACATTACAATAAGTTACTCCATCTGTTATCGAATACTCTTGATTGATTAAATATATAGGCAAACCAATATGATTTTTTGCCATTTCTTTTGTCAAAATATCAAATATAAAACCTAACTTTTCATCTATGATATCTCTACTATTCATACTGAACTCCAAAGATTATTATAATTATAAAGAATTGTACCATATTCTTAATAGAAAAGTAAAACATTATTATTCTATTATGTGATATTAATTTAAACACGAGGATATAACTCACAATGATTAAAACTTTAAATGAAGAAACCTATGAGTATGAAGATATATCATTAGAAGAATTACATTGGCGTGTACATAGTAGTATGGACCGTTCAGATAACTTTAATTATGGTGAAAACGAAGATTTAGAAAAACCGACTGATGATTATGATATAAAAGATTTTACGGAAAACCCTTACGACTATGGATCACAAGAATATCTGACTACTATAGAAAAACTAAAGGCACAGCGAGACAAATACAGAGAAAGTAAAGAAAACTCTAAAACTTTATACCTGCAAAATTGTAAAAAATATTCCAGATAAAAAGGTTTTACATTATACCATATATTACATATAATAAACTTATAATAAAAAAAAGGATGTAATATGTATAACGAACAACGAGTAACCGATTTTAAAACATTATTGAGAGTAAAATACCCAACACCTCTCACCGATGAAAACGAAACACAACGGTTAGCTAGACGTATCTTTAATTATTTAACTGTAACACATAATCCCAGAATAGAAGAATTAGATATATGTGACGCTCGAAAAACACATTATGTATTATTTATAGGTAATAAACGTATAGAGATTGAATTACCATTACCAGCGTTTTATGTTAAAGATGTACCATTTTGGACAGTAGATGAAAAAGAAACTTATCTAAACAGTACATTTATAAATTACTTGCTAAATGAAAATTTAATATAATAGGAAGATAAATCATGGGAACTAATTACTACTTACACACTGACTTTTGTCCTTGCTGTGGAAAACCTAAAAAAGAAATTCACCTAGGTAAGTCTTCCTTCGGTTGGAAATTCTTAATTCATAAAACAAAGAAAACTTCTAATTATAAAGATTTTTGTAACTTTTTAAAGACAGGAATAATTAAAGACGAATACGGTGAAGAATGGACAACAGAAGATTTTCTAGATTTAGTAAACGCACATCAAAACGATAAAACTGATAAAGACTGCGAAATTATTGACGGATATGCTTTTTTAGATTGTGATTTTACTTAAAGGAATAAATAATGACGATTGATGAATTAACTGCTGAGAATAAAACCTTACAAGAAAAACTTAATATAGCTATTAAAGCTTTGGAAGAATATGCCAATGAAGACAATTGGTGCAAGTGCATTGCTGGATTAAATCCAAAACCAGTAGATTATGGTTGTTATGGTTACTATGGCTTTCAGGAAGCACAGGAAGCTTTAGTAAAGATAAAGGGAATAAAGTAATGAAAATATTTGGATATAACATTTTAAAAGATTCAGAACTGGAGAGAATTAAAAAAGACCATTGGGAAGATTTTAAAAAATATCTTAAAATAAAA
>JBJFGR010000118.1:0-8093 GCA_051892875.1 Succinivibrionaceae bacterium | reverse complement strand
GTTTCGTCTGAATGAGAAAGTACAATGTCTTCTCCAGTATATATATAACCTTCATCTTCTACTTCCTCACCATGCTGAAGTACATTTTCAATACTTGCACCAGGATTTGCTCCTGCAAGAACAAGACTCACTTCACGAATAGCTCCGTGAAGAATATTAGGACCTTGCTGTTTAAGTTGATTAGCATAAATAGATAATTGTGTAATATCACCATGCTGAACATAAATTTTAGCAGTTTTACCTAAATCGGTATCATTAAACGTCCCGTATGTATAAACACCTTCATCACGATTTTTAAGCAATGCGTGACCAACAACTCTATAAGGATCATCATGATTATGATTCCAAACAAGAGGTACTGTCATACCATCACAATGCTTAAAAGCATCTTTACGAATAATTCTTCCATCTGAGCATTTTAAATCATTTTTAGTAGCCCAGCCACTAAAATCGTAATTCTCCATTTTGAATTTTCTCCTTCCTTTAATAATTAGTTTCTTCTTCATATTCGGAAGTATTTTCTTCTGGATATGATTCTTCGTTCTGACTTATGTTACTATTACGTAATTGATCAGCTCTAGGATCACTAGATGGTTTCCATCCAATAACTTGTCTCATTTCATTAGAAGAAGCTACTTCATTTCTTGTTAGTGTATCAGTAACTTCTGCTATCTTAGTAATTGGAACTAAGCTAAATGGATCTCTAAAGTATTTAATAGATTGGCGCTGCGTTCTAGCAGTTTTAGTAAGAAATTTTCGTTTAACTTCATCTACAACTGCAACAACTAAAGGCTCAACTGTTCTGTTATAATAGTTAAGCATTGCTGTTTCATCTGCTGTTCCATCCATGATTGCTTGAGTAATACCTAACTGGCTAAATAGCATGCTCGTTAAATATTCAATCTGCTTCATTAAGTTGTTTTCAACAGGACGATTAAGCTGCACTATTTTTTCAGTACCATCTATATAAGCAATACCATATGGTCCTTTAAGTTGATTTTCAACATCAGCTCTTCGTTTTTCAGCTTGCTGTTTTCTAGCATCAGTTTTTACTATGTATGGCAATTGAATAATTAAATCTAGTTTGCCTGAATTAGCTTTTTCATCAGCTGCATCCAATAAAGCAAGTTTTCTAGCAAGTCGCTGCATTGTAGAACTTCTTTCATTCATAACTGCATATAAAGGATTTTCTACTATTGCACAATTACGTTTATTAACCCATAAATCTTCACGTTTACCAGTTCGTTCGTTATATAATCGAACTTTAACTTTATCTGGTCGCCATTCTAGTATCTTTCCAGTTCGCATTTCTAGAATCTCATAAGATCCTGTAGTATCTGGATTTATAGATGTATCGGTTGGAACTATAGCTATACAACCTTCATCAAGTATTGACATATATATGTCTTGCTTGAAAGCAGTTCCAGTTTGATCTAAATTAGCTTCAGTATTAAAACATTCATTTAAACCTGATTTAATAGTTTCTATAAATCTATCATTTTCATCAAGTTTTACATGCTCAATATCAATTGAAGCTGCATCCATAGCTATTCTGTTATATACAGAAGTAACAATCGAACGCTCATTACCACCTGTAAATCTAACACGATCTGGACGATAATAATATGATTCTCCTGGATCATAACTATAAGTAGGATGATCCCTACTGTTGTTAAAAGCATTCCAAGAATGTATTAATTCTCGTGCTTTATTTATTAAACCCATTTTGAATTATTCAACTCCTTAATACTTTACATAACATTCCCTATTTAATATTTTATGTACTTTGTCCATACCTACCGCTATAGCATATTCAGTACGATTTTTCTTATATTCAGCAGTTTCTTTATATTTAGGATTTTTCTTTACTCGATCCTTTGCTTTTTTATATTCTGCTGAAGCTTTGTTTAATCGGACCGAATTGCGTTTATCGGAATGAATTTGTGCTGTTGTTTTTGTACCGTTAGGTCTATTCGGATTTATACCGTGGTCGTCTTCTCAGCGTTTTTCTCTTTCGCTCTTTTGGCGTTGCCATGATGGTTGTTTACCCTTAGGTTTCTTGGGCGCGAAACCAGACGATGTCTGTGCTTTTCTTCGACCCCACTTCATACCTAAAACGCCATAATGAGTTAACTCGTCAGCATTTATAAGACCATTATTTGTAATTATATAATCAGCCATTTTATTCACCTACTTTCTTCACTTACCTTTCTTTTTGTCTTTCTTTTTGCAAGCCATATAAGTCATCTCCTTTACTCAAAAGCATCTTGATTTAATTTATAAGCGATATAAGCATCCATCATGGCTGCTACGGCATCAATTTTTTGCTCATGTCGTCTCTTATAAAGTTTCCTATTACCATTAGTATCCTCTAATGCTATACAGTTACCCATTGCAAAAGACATAAGTTCTTCGTCAAATAACAGCTTCTGTTCTTCAGAAAGTTTCTTAAGTTCTCCTAAAGGAACCGATTCTGTTTTAGCTCCCTGTATAACTTTCTCAATACCAAATGGACCATTCTCTTGTTCCCATCTTGCTATAAATTGCGGAGCATTATAAGGATCATAACCAAGACATCTTACATCATAATCAACAGACGGATCTGAGATATAATTATCAAGATCATCATAAACTTCCATCATATCCAAAATAGTACCTTCAAGAATTATTAAACTTCCTTCTTTAATAAATTGTTCATATTTATTTCGCATTGCTAATGGCAGTTTATTAAGTGTAGTAGATGATATATAGTTTCTTGTTTTAATTCCAAATTCTCCACGAGGTAATGGAAACATAAATGTAAAAGAACAGAAGTCATCACCTTGCGAAAGATCTGCTCCCATAGCGCATGGCATATGCCAATATTCTCGTTTTCTATGCGGAAGTGTTTCTTCATATGTGAAGTAATATGTACAACCTTCCATAGGAATTCCGAAACGTTTTGCTAATATGTCATTTCTAGCAGAAGGAACTTTTTCTGCTTTTTCAACATCGTTTTGGTATGTTTCATAAGTAACGGTCTTTCCTAAATTAGGATTAGCTTTAAGCCACATATCAGGATTGGAAACTTCATCAACCGAATCTAGTTTATACCACCATATGGACACATGTGGATTCGGATATTCTCCTTTTAGAATATCTGATAATTCCATTTTGATTGTATCACCGCTACCATTACGAACAGTTCCTTCTGAACTAATAGCAACTATAAGAAAATCATTATTAACCGAATCACTTTGTTCTTTAGCAGCACCTTGTACCAAAGCATCTACTACATTTTCTCTGATATCACCAGATAACCATTCATCAATTGTGGCAACTTTAACTCGTAAACCTTGAAGTTTATCAATACTCATAGGTCTTACTTCTACTAAAGATCCAGTTAAGAAATTCTCAACACCTTTTTTAGTAGATGCCAATTTACATCGATCAGCTTTTGAACCTGTAGTATTTTGAATAGATCCTTCAGTTAAGAATTTGAATAATGGTCCTCTAGAACGAGTTATAGATGTTCGAATCGGAGACATGACTTCATCAGCTTGCCTCATAGTTGGTGCTGTTACAATTTGATGAGTAGTTGCAGGATCAATATTAAGAAAGTAACTTTGTAAACAAGAAGCATACATCGATTTAGCAGCTCCTCTGGCTACTATTAAGTATTGTATATTAATAAGACGCTTTTTAACTCTTCTATTAACATAATGTCCACCATGACCATCAGGATATGGTTCATAAATACTTCGTTCTACAAAGTAATACCATCCAAAAATTTGCTCTCCCCATAATTTGAATGAATCTAATAAATGAAGATCAGAACCATCAGTTAGTGTAAGTTCATTTTCACAATATCTTACCCAACCTTCTACCGCCTGATCATCATAATAAACACCAGGATTAGCTATTAGATCATCTATTCGATTCATTTCTAGAGAAATTTCATTATTTACTGGAATTTCTCCTCTAATTACTGCTTCTCTGAATTGACCATAGTATTTAGGCACAGCTGTATTCGATAATATGACAGCTCACCTACTTACTCATGGCATAATCTAAGCCTTTTTTCATATACTTTGAAACATAGTTTTTTGCCGTATCTTTTGCAGCTCCAACGAGAATATCATTTACAAATTTTTGGCCTGCTGTTTTTTGATGTTTATTAAGATCTTTATATTGTTTTTCGAGTAACGTCCTTTCATTAAGTTTTCTTAACTCAGCATTACTCATTTGTTTAACCTTTTTCTTTTTTATTTCGTATGCGGTTTTCGCATCATCGCTCCAACCATCAGTTTTTACTTTCTTTTTTCGAAATCCATTTGATGAACCTGATGATTGTTTTGATCTTCTAACTCCCCATCGCATACCTAAAATACCATAATGTTGCAGATAATTATTATCCATTTTAAATTCAAGCCTCCTCACTATCAGCCATAGCATCAGCTTCGAAGTTTAAACTCCATTCAAGTTCTTTAATATTTTCTTTTATAGCTTCCATCATTGCAGAACCATTAGGAGGATCGAAAATCAATCTTACTTTTAAATGCATATATGATTTTACAGATTCTAAATCAATGTCATCTTGTATAAAATCTTCCCATCTTTCAGTTTCTCCTTTTATAGAAAAACCTTCAGAAGGTCCTACTCCCATTCGTTTTAAAATTGTAAATACTGAATTTATATGCATTACCAATTGATCGTCAAAACTTTTACAATCATTATCTATGCCTAATAAGTTTTTAACAGATGGTAATATAAATTCTGTATTAGTACTCATACTATATCTCCTTTATTTAATAGAGATGTATTTTGCCATACAGAATTCATCTATTTCTGAATTACCTATTCTATAGAAATCTCCTATGGTTTCACGAATTTCTACAGCAGTTCCAGCATCTAATGTTCCTATAATATCAGAATCAGTCGAAGGACCTTTTCTAATATTAAGTTTTGCGCAGTTTACTACGACGCCAGTTTGAATAGGAGCTTTCTCAATAGGTTTATTTGTCTCCGGAACAATTTGTGTTTCTACTGGGACATCACTTTCGTGAGCGAGATCTACTCCAATGATAGCGTTTCCATTTTCATTTGGTTTAGACATTTTGTTATAATTTGTTTTAGCCATTTGCTTAGCCTCCTTTTTAATTAATTTTTCCATGGACATGTATCATTTTGTTTTCTTTCAATCGGATCAGTAATTAATGAACTACTATCACCGTAATGAATAGCATTGTGCGTTCTATGAGAAACACATATAGAATTTTCTGGATCGAGAAGTATTTTAATATTTCTATCTAAAATATCTTCAACTGCTATTGGATTGATATGATGAATAATTATCAAACCGTTTATCGGTCTATCTTCTATTCCTAAATCACAACCATTATCTCGAAGTATGATTTCTCTTCTAAATTTTCTGTATTCGTATGAATTATAGAATTGCTGATTGAGATATCTATCATGTCCAAAAGTTTCAAACCCAATCGTTCCATCAAGTTTTAAATATTCAAATCGATCTTCAAAAGTTTTTAATGTTATTAATTCTGAATAGCTTTTAATAATCATCTGAATCTTCATCCTCACAATGGCCACTATATGATGCCATAGCTTTAATTGCTGCAGCATATAGTTCTTTTATGTCTTTTGAATCTTCAAGAGCTTTTGTTCTTGCTCTTAATAATTTGTTTTCTTCTATTAGTTTCTCATTTTCTAGAACAGCTTTTGTCGAACCCAGCTTTAAAAAGTGAGTTACTTCTTGAGACGAGGCAGTACCTTCTTGCAAACGCTTCTTAACCAAATTCATGGCTAAAGAAATGCATTGATTCTCTTCGGCTTCTGGTGTCAAACCTGGTCTCATAGCTTTTGGAGAGCTGTCTGGACTTTTTGACTTACCTTTGGCCATCCTTACTGCCTCCTTTCTGTTAGTTGTTTACATCTTTTCATAGTGTTTTGGTCTCCATACAATGTGTTTTGTATAGGTTTACTGTAACATTTAGAGAGACTAACGAAACCTAATAGAGCGCTTTTTACTGAAAGGAGAAAAGATGTAAAAAGAAAACCCCTCAATTATTCTACTAAGTCTCATTAGCCTGTTTAAATGCTACAGTAAAACCTAAACTCGATTTTAGAAATATCCCCCCAGAGAAATTTTGAAGGCCAGCGCGATGTGGGTAGGGGGTGCAATTTTAAAGTACCCCCCCCTATCCTTTTACTGTGCTACATCGTCGGTTCTTCGAACTTTCTTCCGCATATTTGTAAAATCAAGTTGAATTATTCTATCAATCGCTCTTTCAATTTCAACATCTTTTTCATTTTCTGACATATCATCAGTAATTTGAGCAATTCTTGCTAAAACAGAACAACTATTATAACCTTTTTCAACATCAAACAAGAACCAATCTTCGAATTGTGTGAATGGATCATAAGGATTGTCTAATGTTGTTATTGCGAATTCACCATTCATTATCAACTCGCTCCTTTCAAGTACTTTGATACTGTTGACGTTGATTTGCCCATGATTTTGGCAATCTCATTAATGCTGTAATTAGAGTTACTTAATGCTTTGATTCTGTTTATCTGTGCTTGACTTAAAGTATTAACAGTTCTAGGTGTTGCTCTTTCTCTAAGAGCATCAATATCAGCATTATTAAGTATCTTTTTAAGTGTAGTTTCACTAATAGCTCCAGCTTGAATAGCTTCCCATTCTTTATCAGTAATAGAAATATTTCTCTTCTTTCTTGATACAGAACCATATTCTTCTCTATATTTATTTAGAGCTTGAGTTCCTGCTTTCTTAGTATCTTTTTTATCTAATTGTCCAGCATCAATCTTAGCTTTTACATCAGCATTAGCCATTCTTTGTGCTGCTCTTTCTTTAGTTGTATTAAGTTGTGCAGTATTAAGTTTATCCATAAGAGAATCTACTTCTTTTTTATAAGTAGCTTTAGCATTCTTATCATACTGTATCTTACCAGTAGAGATCATTTCTTTACGAGCTTTATTAGCTAAAGATTTCATACTATTAGCATAATCAGCATATAATAATTCCATGGGGTGTCTAGCAGAAGACACTAGGGTCATTGCATCATCAGTCTCTGCCATCTTAGTACTCTTCTGTGTTCTACGACCAGTCTTTGTTACTAGTTCACCAGTACGCTTATTAGTAGTGGTATAGGTGTACTCTACATCATCAGCCGTCTTATATATTAGAGATCCTTCTGGTCTATTAGGATCATACCAAGGTTCTCCTTTAATATTTATTTTAGGGGTTCCTTGTCTTTTATCAACCGACTTCTGCCCTTTAGATCTGGATAATATAGTTGCAGCTCCACCAGTTGTCTTACCCTGATACTTCTTATGTAATGCGGCTATATTGTTATCTATTTCGCTTTGCTGATAATTAAGTTTATGCTTTTCAGCATCGATAACAACCATACTATGTCTAACAGCTGCTGCTAACTCATCATCATTAGCTCCTGCCAATGTCATATCAGTAATTAAATTAGATATAACACCCATCTGAGTCTGAGTATTTTTCATTAATCTTACATTTTTACCCTTATAAGTTTCAGGTCCATACTCTACTTTTGGGTCAAAGCCTTCAAGTCCTTTTAAAGTTTGTCTAGAAGATATTTTAACTTTGCCTTTAGGATCATGAGTCGGTATACACATAACGGTATCGCCATCAAAATCTGCTCCCGATAATCTTTCAGCAACTTTACTATTAATACATACAGCGTCAATACTTTGATTACCTATCATTTTTTTAGCATCAGCATTTTTATTATTAACTGTTAATATAGGTATCTCAAATGTTCCACCATGAGGATATCTTATAAGAGCTAATTTAGTTCCTGGGTCATATCCTGGAGCATATACTTCTGTTTCTTTCAAAGATTTAACAGGTAATATAACGTGATACTTTTGTCCAGGTAAAGCGGCAGCTTTTAAATCTACAGCAGCAGCATCACATTCATCAGCAAACTTTTCTAAGAAATGTTTCTTAATAGTAGGATTATTAATAGAACAAATATCATCAAACTCAGCAAGTTTATCTGCTTTTGCTAAATTTAATTGTTTCTTAGCCAAAGCTTTAGATT
>JBJFGR010000117.1:2963-8173 GCA_051892875.1 Succinivibrionaceae bacterium | reverse complement strand
ATATTCTACTGGTTCAGCATCTTCATCTGAGTAGTAAATGTTTGTTTCTGGTCCCATGATTGATGGGTCTGCGACTTCAAAACCGTCAACTTCTGTTGTAGGAACATCTTCTTCTGTAGCTAGTTCTTCTGTATCTGTTTCTGCATCAGAAATTACATTCAAATGAGCACCGCAACATGGGCAAACTGGATCAGCCAAATCTAATTCATATTCTTCATCAGGATCTGGTTCTACATCTGGGTTTGCTTCAGCGTCGTCAACATCTTCTGCATCAGAAATTGCATCTTCAGCGTCTGCAACAATATCTTCTTCAGATTCTTCTGGAGCGATTACACCTGTTCCACCACAAGTTTCACATTCTTCTCCATCTTCATCTTCACCAGTACCGTCACAGTCTGGACATTCAATTTCTTCAACTGCTTCTACATCAGCATCTTCTGCAGTATCGTCAGTTTCAGTTTCATCTTCTTTGACTTTGTCTTCATCGTCATCGTCTTCTGAAGCTTCACATAACCATGCTGCTTTCTTAAAATATAAATCATCGAATTTGTTCATATTAAATATCTCCTTAGTATATTTATAAAAATTAAATTAATGAATATGTTTTAGCATTTCAATGATTTCATTTTCGATATAATAAGGATCGATTTTAATGTTATCATTGGCTAGTTTATTTGCTATCGCATTTGCTTTGACTTTTACAATTCTCTTTAATTGAGGATCTGTATATTCAAAACGAGTATTATATTCAGGTTCTATATTACCATTTGTATCGTAATATGGTTCATGAACAGCTAATTCAGTTTCGTAGATATTCAATGCTTCTTCACCGCAAATATCTAGTAAGTAATCTGAAAAAGCGTTCTCTTTTAAAAACTTGTTTTCAGTAGTTAACTTCAAATCCTGTCCAAATTGATTCTTTACTGAATCAACAATCTTTAATCGTTTACCACAGCAAGGACAAACAGGATCTGTCAATGATATATTATAAGCAACTTCTTGAGTCACTTCTTGTGTACCATCGTTAACTTCTGTATAGTTATCTAATTCTAAATTATCCATTGTCCATCTCTACACTTATATTATCAATACTTACTGCATTGATACTAATATATTTATATACTTTCTTAGTATCTTCATTTCCTGGTGCAATACGATAATGTTTTTCTTCTTTATCACCATGAATTGTATTTTTGTATTTGAAAACACCACCACATTCAGGACATGGTATTTGACCTTTATCTAAATCAGTAAATCTACTACAATTTGAACATGGTTTTAATTCAATCATATCTTCTATTTCAGTAGGTAGATGGTCAGCTGAACCATATACTATTTCTGTACCTACTTTATCTGGAATCCATAATGTACCACTTTTAGGAATAGTTGTTGAATAGAATGTATAGAATTGTACTTTTTTAACAGTGTCTTGTATAGTAATATAACCTACAATATAATTACTACGACTATCAGTTGTAGCAACTGGAATTGTATTACTTTCAATATAAGTATAATTTTTCTTTGCTTTATATGTAGTACCTAGACCTAAACATGTTGGACATACAACATGGCCAGTATCATGACAATTATCACAATGTGCAATATTATAGTCTTCTCTATATGTATCTTCTAGATAACCATTTCCATTACATACTGGACATGTATCTTTTATGATAATTGGATTATTCATAATATCATAAATTATTTCACCATTAGAATTTACCTTATAGACGTCAATTTCACCTTCACCATTACACATTTTACATGTATGCTGAAGTTTAACACCTGTTTTTCTATAATCTAATTCTAAATCTCTATCATGATGACCAACTTCACCATAATATGGATAATATCTATTATTCATATTCAATGTATACTTTTCTTGAGATACATGATTATGGTTATGTTCACCTTTGTTAATAATTTCTTCTTTTAGATTATATTGACATGGATTTTCTACTGTATTATTTTCAAAATACTGTTTTTCAATCCACTTTGAATCAAAGAATATTCTTGACCAAGCATCTTTAGGACCACCAGCTACGTTCTTATCTTGTCCTCTAAATACATAATATTGAACGAAATTGTCTGGTAATTCAATTCCTCTATATAATTGATTTTTCCATTGTTTAATAATCTTATTTTGTTCAGTTCCAGTCAATCTATCCCATTTTGGATATATCTGATGGAAATCAGTGACAAATTGGAAATTATTATTAGCATCACGTGGAACGTCAACATAATTCCACATTTGACCATAACCTAAATATGCTTTCTTATAAGTTAGTTTACTTCCATATACAGTGCATGCTGAATATCCAATAGGTTCAGCTGAAGTTGTATAAAGAATTAAATCTTTCTTTATATCTTCATCCATCAAATTAGTTGGTAATAACAACTGATTTTTATTTGATATTCTTGGATCAGCAACATCATCTAATTGTAAACCATACATTGATAAAGGTTTTATATACTTATGTTTATAATATAAGTATCTGATATTAATACCAGTTCTACCACATGTAGGACATAATAAATCATTTTTCTGTAATTCATAGAATGGTGATTGACCTTTATATGGATAATTAGCCCAGTTATTGCAACCATGTTTATATGGGTTAATCATACCTACACCAGAGCATGTTCTACAAATATGACGATATGCAGATAAGCCATTCCAACTAATGTTGTTATGGATTTTCATATCTTCACCTTTAATGAAATAGTCATTAGCAATTGCTGGTCTATCAGTAAAGACGAAATTTTGTGCTACGTTTGAATTTTCTTGACCATTAGCCAAATAGGTCATACCAGAACCAGCTGACAATGTATCATGTGCAGAGAAACTTTCTTTATAATAGATAGTCTTTATTTCTCTATTAGTCATAAAGTTATGGAAATTATTTCTCCATTGCCATTCCTTATCAGTATTAGGTTTTCTAATTTCTGCAGTATCAATTTTACCTTCGTATGAATAATATGGTTCATATTGAATTGGATCACAATTACGTGTTGAATTGTTATAAACATCATAAGCACTTTCATTCAAAGTTAACCATACATACTTATTTGGTATTGCATCAATTACATCATTATGGAACTGGAAAACACCTTCAAAGAAACCATTTTTAGGTGTATTCCAATATAACATATTTTGTGTTTCCTCATTTGGGAAATAATTATATCTTGAATTATATGGGTCTTTAATATAAGGATATGCTTGTTGATAACTAATATCATTATCTTTATTATTCAAATTTACATTATATGCACTATGTATCTGATTATCACCTAGATAACCTACGTGCATACATGTATTTCCATCTAATACATTTTCCAAATTACCAATATCAGACAAGTTATTCAATTCATTATAATAATTTGTCTTTAAGTGATAAATACCATTTTTTGATGGCAATACTAGTAAATTTTCATCCTTATACAAGATGAAATTAATTATTTCATCATAATTCCATGTATATTTTGGTGAATATTCAAAGGTCTTTGTCTTTGAATGCAACATGTAATTAAGAATTTCACCACATTTACTATTGTTGTCATTTAAATGCACCATGATATTTTCATAAACACCATTTGGGTCTTTATGATCTTTCATATAAGCATGTAGATATTCTTGTGCATATTTTGTTCCTAAAGTTTTTGTTTTACCTACATATAATACATCTTCATCTTTAAATAAATCATCAAATGCTGAATAACTACCGTCTTCTAATTTAATTCCTTTATTATCAACAATATCAAAATAAGGAACTGAAAAATCAACATTTCCACCAGATAAATCTTTTAATGTAGTTGGATAATCAGTCCATGGAGCTTGTGCAACATGACCATCACCCAAATTCATATAACCCCAAACTATATCTGATGCATTATCTTTATATACCTTATATTCATCATCTTTATAAATTTCAGTAGTATTTGGTATACTTTCAATATTAGATACTACAAAAGGAATTTCACAAAAAAGATTACTATCTTTTGGATCATCACAATAATTATATACCTTAATATAACGATATACAGGTTCACAACATACTGGATCTACGTTATCACTGTGTGAACACATATAAATGAAATTATTTTTTCTTCCGTTTCTTAATACTTTTATCCATCCATGACCATATCCAGAAGTATCTAATTCGATATTTCCATCAACATCATAGCCAAGTCCTCTCAATCGACTTGTTAAAGTATCATAAGCAGTCTGCAATTTAAATTTAGGTTTATTATCATGTGATATTATCATATCATATTTATACACAAAAAAGACCCTATCTTTCGATAGAGTCTTTTTAACTACTATGACTAAGAAAAATTTAATTATTTAATTTTTAATTCACTTCATCTAGTTCGTTTTCCCAATCAAGGTCCATATCATCGGACAGCTTGAGAAGTTCCTTCAGATTAGCCGGCTTAATAATGTTCAAATTATAACCGAACTTGTCCTTAATACCTTCATCGAAGTGAAGTTCATAAAGCGGCTGAAGATCCTTGTAAGAGTAAGCTGCGATAACTTCACCATTCTTCATGATAACGTTGTGTTCACACCACTTATTCCAATCCAGCTTATACTTCTTAGCAATTTCGGAGATCTTCGCACCAATCTTGAACTTCTTCAGAGATACGTTTGCAACTTCATCACATTCTTCTGCAGCCTTAGCAGCGAAGTAAGCATCGAGGTGCTTCAGAATGTTGCGGTCAGTAATAACATGCGGAATCTTATTGAAAGTCACGGACTTGCCATTATACCAGTTCATTTCAATACCGTTCATGAGCAACTTTTCTTCAACCTTACTCATCTTCGTAATGTATTCTGCATTTTTGACCTGGAATTCCTTGTCCATAACCTTTTCAGACAAAGCGATAAGGTCCTTGTAAACCTGTTCCTTTTCGTTACGGAAACGGTCAGCGGAAACAACATAGATGAAGTCACGAGAGCGGGTAATCTTACCACGCTTGGACTCAGCAATCTTACGATAGATACGCATACGCTTTGCAGACGGTCCCTTAACGAGGTTATGAGACTTAAGGAAAGCATTGAATTCGATCTGTTCATCAACAGTCAACGGTTCAACATGGTCAATAATCTTACCAATTCCACCCTTAGCAACAATACGACCCTTTGCATTACGCTTTGCAACTACCTTCTTTGTATTCTTCTTCATAGCAACCTTCTTGTTAGAGCTCTT
>JBJFGR010000117.1:1979-2863 GCA_051892875.1 Succinivibrionaceae bacterium | reverse complement strand
TTGCAACTACCTTCTTTGTATTCTTCTTCATAGCAACCTTCTTGTTAGAGCTCTTAGCCAAACCAGTAGCGGTGCATTTCTGCCACAAAGTCTCTATCCTGCTGGATGCCGGATGCGTCCGGGATGACGGAATCGATTCCGCAACGCGGGCAAATCGCCGTTTCTTCACCAGGAATCCATCTATTTACTTCTTTCGAAGAGAACCAGGTTCTACAATGGAAACAAGCGCAAATCTTCGATCTTTTTACAAGATCTTTGTTATGGGAAGAAGTCTTGTGTGCGTCAATCAGTTTTTGAATATTTCTCATATTTTTCCTTTTGTGTTGTTTTTTGATTTACATGAATAATATAAGTATATTTGATTGTCTTGTAAACCTGTAGTTTTGTAAAACTTTCTTTACATTTTATGACATTTTGTCATATTTTGACATTTCCAGAGGCTTTGTAAACTAAAGTTTACCTACGATATTCCAACTCGTTTCTTAGTTGTCGGATTTCGTCTTTCATAGCGTCGGTCTGTTTTTTGTTTTCTTGTTTCATATTAGAAAGCGCAACTAAGATAACGATTATAAGAATAATCAAACATCCAGCGCCACCATTGTCAATATTGTTTTTCATAATTTTCTCCTTTAAACCTTAAAAATAAAAATTTAACTTATACTTCATCCACCAATATTTGTCTTTGTTTTCGTCAAAGATATATTCTTCCACGATTGCCAGCCAGTCAAATGAAAATGAAACATTAGCAATCTTGTGCCGCTTTACACTTTCTAGTCTATGAATTTCATTCACAATAGAACTTGGAACTAAAGTATTGCACATTCCAATAGTTATTAAAAATAGTATTGCTATAATTATGTTCTTCATGATATACTTCTTTTCTT
>JBJFGR010000117.1:0-1879 GCA_051892875.1 Succinivibrionaceae bacterium | reverse complement strand
TTTAGTATAACCAAAGTAAACTTTGTTTATCTTTTAGTATAACCAAAGTAAACTTTGTTTATCTTTTAGTATAACCAAAGTAAACTTAGGCATTTTTATTTCCTTTTGAATAGATTGCCATGCATTCTGCCATGATTTCTAAGAATGCAATATGAACTTCATCAACATTCTGCTTGAATAGGAATGCTTTTCCACCAGCTTCATTCCACTGTTTTACATTATCTTCGTTGTCATCAATAAGAATAGACTTACTATCTGCTTCTTTAAACTTCATGGAGCCTTTATTGATAATTTTAATCATATCTTCTTTAATTTCTGGAAAATGCTTTTTAAGGAATTCACGTTTACCATCTTTACCTTCTTGAAGATAAATGGCCGACATAATACCAATTTCAATATCAACGCCAATTTCCTTAGCATCTTTAACAAAGCCATTGATTTTGTTATAAAGAGACAGACCATAAGGAATTACTTCCATATCTGCCCAGAATGACGGTCCAATTGCTTTGAGTTTAAACCAATTAGGTTTGCCCGTTTTCTTATTACGGCCTTTGACTTCTTCAATCTTCTTGTCAAAATCAGCCAACACGCCGTCCATATCAAAATAAATCTTAATCATTTTTCTTTTATTTCTACCTTAAATTTGTTTTTGTTATCAAGTGATAAAAGCCAATTCTTAAAATGACCTTTAGCCAAACGAATATATTTGTCTTTGAATGTATCAAATGCTTTAAAACCGGCATCATTTTCAGAGTTATGTTTGATAAAGTCACTATAATCATAAATAAATGCTTTCGCATACTTCATAGACGGACAAATGTATTTAAACCAATTCCATTTACATTCCTTATGATTATATCCAAAATAAACATCAAACGTATAATAAATTTTGTTTACATACACCGGATTATATGCACGTGTTCCTGTATAAACTGTGATATAATCCAGTGGAACGATATGATTTATAACTACTTTCATATCGTGCTTTGTTGGATCTGGAATAGTTGTTTCCCAATAGTTAACTAAACATGTTTTGTCTAAGTGTAGTGACTTAAATAGGTTTTTGATTTCTTCACTATTCCGACGAATTCCATCATTTACAGGCTTCATTATACCTCTATTTGTAATTTACCTTATTCGTAAAACTTTTTCCAAACTTCCTTATTCATTCCATAGTCAAGAAGAACAATTTTTCCAGATTTATTCACACCAAGCTGGTCATCATAAATATCATCAATTTTATTTTTCCAGATGAAAGTAGCCAATTCCTTTATCTGCTTTGCAAGCATCTTGAAAACAGCCGGCTTATATTTAGCTTCATCTTTTGTTTTTTTGACAAATTTTTTAACAATCTTTTCGACATTCTCAACTGTGTATTTTTTATTACAATCAATATCGACGTATTCAGAAAAATCGTCAGCATCAATGTTCACTTCCTTATCTTCAAGGAAGCGGTAAAGAGAAGTGCAACGTTCTACGATAAGATAATAACCCTTTGGGTGATACCACTTGATTTTTGCAACACGTTCAGGAGCCTTTTCGAAAACTCTTAATTCTGCCAAATTCTGAGCAATTCCCTTCTCATTTTTTGCCATCTTAATGACAGTATTCTTATCAAGAGCGAAAACTATGCGAGAAGAGCCAGAACCGATTCTATAGTATTTGCTATATAGCAAATCAAAAATCTTATCGAACTTTGGATTATAATCAGTGTCGAAGTCATCAGATTTAATACAGTCTTCGTATGCACATTCAATTTGATAGAGAAAATCATTAAGCATTTTCAGAGTCATTTTGCTACCTCTTTTATTTTTACAAGTATAATATAATAATAAAGAAGGGCCTTGGAAACCCTTCTTTTTGTAAAATTATGTTTACA
>JBJFGR010000116.1:2175-38858 GCA_051892875.1 Succinivibrionaceae bacterium | reverse complement strand
CGCAAAGTAGGCATAATTATGGCTCATAAAGTGGTATAATGTAGTATTGTATAGTACTACTATTATACCACTTTTTTATTTATTTAAAAACAAAAAAGTGCTGATTTCCCTTTTAAATCAACACTTTTCAAACTAGATATCTATGTGTAGTACTAAAATTTAGAAATTCTTAGGCTAAGGATCCTACACGATCCCCTTCTGTTTCATTAATGCTTGTATAAACTTCATTTTTTAAGTGGTCGTATTAAATATCATCATTCTCAAAATCTAATTTTTTTTAATTTTAAAAGCACATAAGAACGTTTAGAATCGTTTTATATGTAATTTTACGAAATTTTATACTTAATGCCTCTTCTGATTATAAAAATATAAACATATACATACCATCTTCATTAATTATGGAAAAAAAAGCTAATTTTTAGTAAAATTATAAAATCTTACATTCGTATAAATATCACGGATTACATCTTTAAACAGGTTGTAATCCACACCTTACTTAATATTAATTTTGAGGTTTTATAAATGGATAATTTCCGTCCAATTCAAAGAGCTCTTATTAGTGTTTCTGATAAGACAGGCGTTGTAGATTTCGCTAAAGCATTAGCTCAGCGTGGAGTAGATATTTTATCAACAGGTGGTACAGCTAAATTATTAGCTGAAGCTGGTGTAAAAGTTACAGAAGTAAGCGATTACACAGGTTTTCCTGAAATGATGAGTGGTCGTGTAAAGACTTTACACCCTAAAATTCATGGTGGAATTTTAGGTCGTCGTGGTATCGATAATGACGTGATGTCTGCTCATGATATTAAGCCTATTGATTTGGTTGCTGTAAATTTATATCCATTTGCCGCTACTGTTGCAGATCCAAATTGTACACTTGAAAAAGCTATCGAAAACATTGATATCGGTGGCCCAACAATGGTAAGAAGCGCAGCTAAGAATTTTAAGGATGTTGCAATTGTTGTAAACGCAAAAGATTATAATCGAGTTATAAAGGAAATGGATGAAAATAATAATTCATTAACTTATAACACTAGATTCGATCTTTCTGTTGCAGCTTTTGAACATACTGCAGCTTATGACGGAATGATTGCTAATTACTTTGGTACTAAAGTGCCTAGTTACGGTATTTCTGAAGAAACTTTTGATGATTCTAAATTCCCAAGAACATTCAATACCCAATTCATCAAGAAGCAAGATATGAGATATGGTGAAAACGGTCACCAGAAAGCAGCTTTCTACATTGAAGCAAATAATCAAAATGCAAGCATATCAACTTCAACACAAATTCAAGGTAAAGCTTTATCTTACAATAACATCTCAGATACTGACGCTGCTTTAGAATGCGTTAAAGAATTTAAAGAACCTGCTTGTGTTATTGTAAAACACGCAAATCCTTGTGGTGTTGCTTTAGGTAAGGATATTTCTGAAGCTTACGATAAAGCTTTTGCAACTGACCCGACTTCCGCATTCGGTGGTATTATTGCATTCAATAGAGAATTAGATGAACAAACAGCTAAGACTATTGTTGAAAGACAGTTCTGTGAAGTTATTATTGCTCCAAAGGTTTCAGAAGGTGCAAAAGCTGCAGTTGCTGTAAAAAAGAATGTAAGACTTCTAGAATGTGGATTCTGGGAAAACAGAGTTCCTTACTTAGATTATAAGAGAGTTACTGGCGGTTTATTAGTTCAAGATGCAGATACTGCTGATATCTCCGCTACTGATCTGCAAGTTGTTACAAAATTACAACCAACTCAAGAACAAATTGATGAATTATTATTCGCATGGAAAGTTGTTAAATTCACAAAATCAAATGCCATTGTTTACACAAGAGATCGTCAAACAATCGGTATTGGTGCAGGTCAAATGAGCCGTGTATTCTCTGCTGAAATTGCATGTATTAAAGCTGAACGAGAAGGCTTGAAAGTTGCAGGTTCTGCATTAGCTTCTGATGCATTCTTCCCGTTCCGTGACGGCATTGACGCAGCTGCAAAAGCTGGTATTACTTGTATTATTCAACCAGGTGGTTCAGTAAGAGACCAAGAATGTATTGATGCAGCAAATGAACACGGTATAGTAATGGTATTCACTGGCATGCGCCACTTCCGTCACTAATAGTAATAATTTTTTAAGAGGAACTCTTTGGAGTATCCTCTTTTTTATTATAAGGATTTATAATGAAATTTTTAATTATAGGTAATGGTGGTAGAGAACACGCTTTAGCTTGGAAAGTTTCTCAATCTCCATTGGCAACAGAAGTTTTTGTAGCACCTGGAAACCCAGGAACAGCATTAGAATCAAAAATTAAAAATGTAAATATCTCAGCTACTGATGTAAAAAATTTAGTAAAATTTGCACAAGATGAAAACATTGATCTTACAATCGTTGGACCTGAAGCACCGCTTGTTATAGGTGTGGTTAATGAATTTCAAAAGGCTGGATTAAAAATATTTGGTCCAAGCAAAGAAGCAGCCCAATTAGAAGGTTCTAAATCATTTACTAAAGATTTCCTAGCAAGACATAATATACCTACAGCTCATTATCAAGTTTTTACAGAAACAGATAAAGCATTAGCTTACCTTGATAAGGTTGGAGCTCCTATTGTTATCAAAGCCGACGGCCTGGCTGCTGGTAAAGGGGTTATTGTTGCAATGAACCTAGATGATGCAAAAAATGCTGTAACCGATATGTTGTCAGGTAATGCTTTTGGAGAAGCTGGTTCTCGTGTGGTTATTGAAGAATTTTTAACTGGTGAAGAAGCTTCATTCATTGTTATGGTTGATGGTGACAATGTCGTTCCTATGGCAACAAGCCAAGACCATAAGCGAGTTGGCGATGGTGATACAGGTCCTAACACTGGTGGTATGGGGGCTTATTCTCCTGCTCCAGTTGTAACTGATGAAGTATTTAAAAAGGTTATGGAGCAAGTAATAACACCAACAGTTCAAGGCATGAAAGCTGAAGGTAATCCTTATGTAGGTTTCTTATACGCTGGTTTAATGATTGATACTAATGGTAATCCAAAGGTTATTGAATATAACTGCCGTTTTGGTGATCCTGAAACACAGCCTATTATGCTTCGTATGGAAAGTGATTTAGCTGATTTATGTCTCAAAGCAGTATCAGGAAAGTTAAAAGGCGAAGTTGCTCATTATACTAAACAAGCTGCTGTTGGTGTAGTATTAGCCGCTCAAAACTATCCAGCAAGTCCTAAGAAAGGTGATGAAATCTTTGGTTTAGATAAAACATGTCATGAAGGTACCAAGATTTTCCACGCAGGTACTATTGAAAAAGATGGTAAGATATTAACAAATGGTGGTCGTGTTCTTTGTGCGACAGCTCTAGGCAACACTGTTTTAGAAGCACAACAAAAAGCTTATGAACTAGCAAAAAATATTTCATGGGATGGAATGTTCTTTAGAAATGATATTGCGTATCGTGCTATAGCTAGAGAAAAGAATAAGTAAATTCTGAAATTCTTATAATTTGTTAAAATTCAAAAGACCTTGAAATCTATCAAGGTCTTTTTATCAATAAATGTGTTCTATACTAAGGTTTTACTTATATCTTTGTATTAATATCAAATATTTCTTATTACTATATTCTAAATAAGATCAATTTTTTTGTAATATAACATACAAAGTAATGGTAGTAATAATTGTAACAATAACAGAAATAATATGGCAAATATAGAAGTTTTAACCCCCTTATCTCATATAAACACTCCAACTATTACAAACGTTCTAGACAATAAACGCGTTTTTGTTGTAGATGATCAGCATTCATTTATTGTTGTTATCAAGGGAATGTTAAATACTTTAGGTATAACAAAAATTGATACAGCAAATTCCGCAGACGAAGCTCTACGTATATGCAGAAAAAATCAATATGATATTTATCTTATAGATTATAACCTCGGTTATGGTTTAAATGGCAGACAACTGATTTCTCAATTAAAATTTGAAAAAAAAATTCCTTATACTGGAGTTGTTCTTATTGTTACAGGTGATAATACTAGAGCCATGGTTTTAAGTGCTATTGAAAATGAACCTGATGATTATTTAATTAAACCTTTTTCTCATAGTTCTTTAAAGCATCGTTTAATAAAAGTAATTAACAAACATAATTCGTTAGAAAAAGTTTATCAAGCTATCGATGAAGGAAACAACCACACTATTATAAAATCACTAGAAGAAACACTGCAAATTGGCACTGATTACGAAGCTTATGTAAGATGTTTACTTTCATCATTCTACATAAAAGAAAATGAATTAGACAAAGCAAAACTGATATTAAATGAAGGTTTAGCTATTTGTAGTAACCCATTTCTACATCTATACCTAGGTAAGACTTACTATGCTGCTAAACAATATGATTTAGCAATTAATGAATTTAATACCATCTTAAATAAATATCCTTTAGTTGTTGAAGCTTTAAGATATATAACTTACTCTTATTTAGAATCAAATAATAATGAAATAGCCATGCAAACAATTAAGCGAGCTGTTTCACTTTCACCTATGTCAATCCAGTTACTAGATTTACAAATAGACCTAGCTCTTCATAACAATGATTATTTAACAGCACGAGATACTATTTCTCAGCTAATGGAAATAAATAAGTGCTACCCCAAAGATATATGCAACTTACTTTGTAGCTATGTAGATTGTGAATGTCAATTTGTTCAACAATCAAATGATCATTATCATATAAGCAACATAGAAAAACAAATAAGAAACATTATTTCAAGATATAGTAAAACCATAGAAAATGAGAATTTTGATACACACTTATTTGAAGCTATTTGTCAAACAAGAGCTCAAATGATTAAAGGGCAAAATTTTAAAGCTAAAAGAACTCTATATAAAACTTATACAAAAGTAAAAGAACCTAAAAAAATTGCTACTCCTATTATTAACCAATTATATATTGCTTTTCAACAATTAGGAGAATTCGATATCGCTGATCAAATATATAGCGAATGCATACTACCAAATAAAAATAAAGATAATCCTGAACCAAAAACCATTGTTGAAAAAATTACAAAAGATATCATGGAAAACTGTGTCCATAGCTACATTAATGATAAAAACTTCAAAGAAAAACGTAATAGATACAATCAATTAAATATTGAAGGTATTAATGCTTATAATGAAGGGGATTTAGATAAAGCTCTTGAACTATTTAATGAAGCTCTACAAAAAATACCAACAAATACAAACGTAATCTTAAATAAAGTTGGGGTTTTAATTGAAATAGCCGAAGCTAAATATTTATCTGGAGTAAGACACAATGTTATACAAAACATTATTCATGAATGTAATGATAATCTTTTATCATTAGAAGGGTTAGAATTAACACCTGCTCAAAATAAAAGAATATATGAATTAAGAAATGACTTAAATGAATTTAAGAAAAAAAATAAATTCTAACAAAAAAGGTATGATTAAAAATCATACCTTTTTAATTACTAAATATTAAAAGCTTACTTTACTAAAATATTTAACATACGACGTAAAGGTTCTGCAGCACCCCATAATAATTGGTCACCAACAGAGAATGCATTTAAATATAATTCTCCAAAATTTGTCTTACGTAAACGACCAACTGGAACTGATAAAGTACCAGTTACCTTTGCTGGTGTTAATTCACGTATAGTAATTTCCTTTTCATTTGGAATAACTTTAGCCCATTGGTTGTGAGCAGCAATCATTTCTTCTATCGCTTGGATAGAAGCATTCTTCTTTAATTTTATTAAGAATGACTGACTATGACAACGTAATGAGCTGATACGAACACAGTTACCATCTACAGGAATTGTAGCTGGTGCTAATCCCAAAATCTTATTAGCTTCAGCCATACCCTTCCATTCTTCCTTACTTTGACCATTTGGCAACTGAACATCAATCCATGGAATTAATGAACCAGCTAGTGGCACTAAAAATTCCTTAGTTGGGAATGAGTCGTCACGCATTGTGTCACGAACTTTCTTTTCAATATCTAAAATAGCTGAAGCAGGATCTTTTAACTGATCAGCCACTGAACCATATAAACAACCCATTTGAGTTAATAGTTCACGCATATTCTTAGCACCAGCACCTGAAGCAGCTTGATAAGTTGATGATTGAATCCATTCAACTAAATCGTTTTGGAACAAACCACCTAAACCCATCAACATTAAGCTTATTGTACAGTTACCACCAACAAAAGTCTTAACACCCTTGTTTAAAGCATCATCAATGATTTTACCATTTACTGGATCTAAAATAATAACCGCATTATCATCCATTCTTAATGCTGAAGCTGCATCAATCCAATAACCTTGCCAACCTGTAGCCATTAACTTTGGATATATACTCTTTGTATAATCACCACCTTGACAGGTAACAATAATATCCATAGCTTTTAAAGCATCAATATTATTAGCATCTAATAAAACACCTGCATCTTTACCACCAAAAACTGGAGCTTTTTGACCAGCTTGAGATGTTGTAAAAAATACTGGATCAATCGCTGCAAAATCATTTTCTTCCTGCATACGATTCATTAACACAGAGCCAACCATACCACGCCAGCCGATAAAACCAACTTTCTTCATGTTTACACCATTAAGTAAATAAAAAATCTTAAATCTGCAATAAAATAATTTTCTATTCTATCAAAAAAAATTCTTAAATGATAGTTTTGAGAAAGAATTCACAATAATTATTTTTTTGATTTCTGTGTACAATTTAGATCAATTTTTGTGCTTAAATTAGATTTAGGAGCTGATAACTGTACTGATATAGTTCCATTTTTTTTAAGAATTTCTTGACTCAAAACACTTTCACACATTGTTTTATAAAAATGAAGTTCATTAAATTTAACCTCTAATGATTTAATTGAATCCAATTCATTATTTATTTCAACATAAAATAGAACATTCAATTCATCATCAAAAGTAACATCTTTTAAGACTAGTGATTTATCACCATTCTCTATTGGTAATGCATTTTTAACTTGAACTAATTCCTTTTTTATAAATCCTTTTTCATCAGATAGATAAAGATTTAAAGATGGTAGCAATTCTGTACGAAAAAAATAGAATAATCCAAAACCCACAAAAACTGATAATACATAACTTAAAAGTGATAATATTTTTTTTCTCATCTAAGCCTTCATTTACTTTATTTAAATAAATATTTATAAATTCAATTATTTAAGATTCACAAACTTTAATTCTAACATAGCTTACAACCAATACTGGTGTTTTTTTACTTATAGTAAAGTAAAAAATAGAGTCATTGTGTTTATGTGTGGGTAAATCATGAAGACTCTTAGTGGTTTTACCATAAAGATCTTTCACAGATCTTTGTGTTCTTTTAAAACTAAAAATTGAAAAAACCATTTCAATTCTGTATTTTTGTAGTTGCAAAAAAACAAAAAAGGAATGTTAAATGGTTTCTGCTACTACTTTATTAAAGAAATTTGTAAACGTCTATAACTCTATTCTATTATAGATTCTTGGAAATTTGTTAAAAATCATTCAAGTATTACAACTTTAAAGGTATCTTTACTTATAAGAGTCATTCTTGTCGTTGTCAAATATAGAAATTTCTCTTTTCAACAGAAGAAATAAAGTGGTGAGAATTGTATAAATAAGGGCTTATAGGTGTATAGCTCTCAATTTCAATCCACAACTATGCACAAAGAGCCAAATTTTATTGCTTATACTAAATAAGTATCAATAATTCTTTTGTTTCATTCGATTTAATTTTTCAGATAACTCCGAAGAACTTACAGATAAAAAGTCTCGCAAAAAAGCAAATCTTTTATTCATTGCTAATTTGTATAAAGTTGTATTTTCTATTTGTCTAATTCGCTCTGCTTTAATATTATATATCTTGCCTATTTCTTCTAGTGTAAGTTCCACATTAACACCAATACCAAAACGTTTTCTGATAATATCTGCTTCTCTTGGTGCTAAACTAGCTAAAGCTTTATTTATACATTCTACTAAATTTTGATGCTCAACATCCTGAAAAGGTGTAGGAATACGCTCATCAACAATAGTATCTAGAATATCTACAGTTTTTTCTTCACCTTTATTATTTTTAACACTTGTAGATAAAATAGGCTTCACATACTGTCGCAGTTCTGTTACAACGTATAATGAAATATCTAGTTCTTCAGCAACTTCCTTATCAGTTGCTTCTCTGTGATTTTTATTTTTAAAATTATTACAAAAGTTAATTATTTTACGCAATTTATCTTCTTTATTAATTGGTAATCTAATTGTTCGTATATTATTTTCAACCGCCCTTCCAATACTCTGTCTAATCCAATTTATAGCATATGTAGAGAACTTATATCCTTTTCGATAGTCAAACTTCTCTATCGCTCTTATTAACCCAAAAATTCCATATTGACACAGATCTTCATACATAAGGACATCCATATCTTCTCTTAAAAATCTTCGAGCCTCATGCATTACAAGTCTAGTATTAGAAAGAATCATCATATCTCTAGCTTTTTTACCTTCTATATACTTTTCTTTAATATTATTATAATAATCAATTATTTCATCTATCTTATGAAAATATTTTTTTTCAATACCTGAAATCTTTTCTAAAGTATTATCCAATATATCAACATCTCCAAAAGATATTGAAATTTCTTTATTACTACTTATTTCATTTCTATTTTTTGGGGTTAACCAAATAATATTGGCCTTTACAATTGGTGAATTTACTAATATATATTCTTTTTTCTGAAAAAGATTATTATCAACTATGTGATATTTTGTGATAACATTAGATATCGGCTTACAAATACTAACTATATCACCAAACCAAACATCTAACTTTTTAATTAGTTCATCATAAAAAATTGGAGCAAAAACAATAGTTTTTAACAATTTTTTAAGTTCTTCTTTTATAACATTAACCTCAGATTTTGTTGATTTTTTTTCAAAAGCTAGTTTCAACTGATTATATAAATTTTCTAGATTTTTAAACTTTTCATCATAAACAATTAAAAAATCATTGTCAGAGTCTTCTATATCATTTTGTTCACCAATAAAACAAATGACAAAATCCATTATATCTTCAATATTTGATTGAGAAGAAACTATATGTTTATGATATTCATTTATCACAAAACCAATTACAAAAATAGAATCTGTTATTATATCTCTTAGGTTTTCTGAATTATGAAATATAATTTTAGTATATTTAAGTTCATCTTCAGGAGATAATAAATCATGGCTAGAAATACTTAAACAATAGTTATACTTATTAATCATTGAATCATTGATTTTATAGTCAATATCAATTTCTTCTTTTTCAGTTTCAGTTCTGTTTTCCATAAAAAATCATCCAACAACCCCAAAATATAATATTATTATAATAATCAGATTATAGACTTATCTTCCTATATGCATACTATAATTGTTATAAAAAAATTAATCTATGAAGTATCTACAATAAACCACATTAATTTTTGTAATATTCACACTATTTAAACATCTATAAGTTATAAATTGTTTTTTATATTTTATATAATTATATTTCAAATACACAGTTGTATACCTTATAATACAATTAAGTGCATTCATTATTATTTACCAGAATTTGGAGTTCTTATGACTACTTGGCACGATGTAATAGGCCTTGAAAAAAACAAAGACTATTTCAAAAAAATTATGAATTTTGTTGAAGATAGACGAAAAACAACCATGGTATACCCTCCAAAAGAAGATGTTTTTAATGCTTTTAAATACACTTCTTTTGATAATCTTAAAGTGGTAATAATAGGCCAAGATCCCTACCATGGTCCAAATCAAGCTCATGGACTATGTTTTTCTGTAAAACCTAATATTGCAATACCTCCCTCTCTAAAAAACATCTACACAGAACTCCATAGTGAATATGGTGATGAATTTATTATCCCTCATCATGGTTACTTAGCTCGTTGGGCAGAACAAGGGGTATTTATGCTCAATAATACTTTAACAGTTGAAGCTGGCCGACCTCAAAGTCATGCCCAAATTGGTTGGAATATTTTTACAGACAAAGTAATAGAACAAATAAATGCCTATACCCAAAACACCGTTTTTATGTTATGGGGTAGTCCTGCTCAACAAAAATGCAAACATGTAGACACATCTAAACATTTAGTATTAAAAGCTCCTCACCCAAGTCCTTTAAGTGCTTATAGAGGTTTTTTTGGTTGTAATCACTTTAAATTATGTAATGCTTACCTTGTAGCTAATAAAAAAAATCCAATTGATTGGAAATTACCATTACAAATTAATGACTAATAAAAATTTTTAGGTATCAGTCAAAAATGCAATTAATATTTATAGTTAAATACATGTTTTATTGATATCCTTATATTAATCTATATCGTTAAATAATAATGTCGATAGATAAGGAACACTATCATGGCAGAAGTTTTAAATAGCAATCAAGAAAAATCAAACGAAGTGTTACGTTGGGTAACTTTTCATTTAGATAAAGAAGTTTATGGCGTAAATGTAATGCAAGTAAAAGAAGTATTACGTTATACTGATATAGCCCCTGTACCAGGAGCACCTGCTTATGTATTGGGAATAATAAATCTTCGTGGTAATGTTGTTACAGTTATCGATACTAGAATGCGTTTTGGTTTAGAACCCGGTGTAATTACCGATAGCTCAAGAATCGTAATTATTGAAGCAAGCAACCAAGTCGTTGGTATCTTAGTTGATAGCGTTGCTGAAGTTGTGGATTTGAATTCAGGAGATATTGATCCTGCACCAAATGTGGGTACCGAAGAAAGTGCTCAATTCATAAAAGGCGTAAGCAATAGAGAAAACGAACTATTAATTTTAATTGACTTAAACAAACTTCTTACAGACAAAGAATGGGAAGAACTAAGTCAAATCTAGTGTTAGATTTTAACAAAAAAATCTCCCACCAAGGTAACACTTAGGTGGGATTTTTTATTTTATTTGTCCCTTTTTTGCAAACTGTTTTGTCCAGTTTTAAAAGAACATAGGGTCTGAAAGTTCTATAGGAAAAATTATGCATAAATCTTCTCTTTTACCCACACATATGCTCGATAACTCTTTTATTGTTTATTTTTGTTTTTACTTTTTAAAATGCGCCATCATATTTAATGCTTCTTTCGGCAAGTTATTACCTAAATCTTTAGAATAAGACTTTGTAGACTTTAAATCATTCGAATTGATTTTATTGCTATTATCAAGTGTGTCTTCATCGTAAGAAGACTCTTGCTTTTCACTTGAAAAATTCCCCTTATCTTTAAATTGTAACCTAAACAACATTTCAGCTTCAGCTTTAGGAATTTCACACTCCTGAACAACTTCATCAATATCAGCCCCTAGTTCAATCATCTTTTTAGCACGAACATATAATTTACTATTAGGATCTTGCAATTGCATATCATTTTGCTTGTCAGCTAATGAATCAACACTAGTTTGTAATGAATTTAAAACAGTTCCTAGATTTAAATTGCCTATTAAAATCTCATCAACCTTTTTACGCGTACTATTAAATTGCCTATTCATATCATCTAAACAGGCTTTACTATCTTCTTTTAATTCCTTTATTTCTTTCTTTAATTTAAAGGCATACAACAATGTACCTACAGCAATAATATATCCAATTATAGAAAGCGTAACTGCTATTATTGATAACAACATAAACTATCCCTTACAACCTTCAACTGTATCAGCAACATAACAGCCTAATACCCTTACATAACCAGTTACTTCTTTTAATTCCAATAATATATTTTGCATTAACAAACTTTCTGAATTCACCATTATATCTATATAAAAAGTCTCTGCCCAAATTGTATTTCTCTCTAATGAACTAGGAGATCTTGGCCTTGATTGTAATTTTGATATATTTATATTATTTTTACTAAAAATACTTAATACTTTTACTAAAGAACCTGGTTTATTCTCCGTGGTAAAAATTAATGTTGTTTTTGCAATTACATTTTCAGGAACTATAATCTTACTCTTTCCAATTACTATAAATCTAGTTACATTAACTTTCTGATTTGCAATATTTCTGTAAAGAGGTTTTTCATTAAAAATTTCCCCTCCCATTTCAGAACCTATAGCAACAACTTTTGGACTTTGTAAATTTTCAACAATCTCCATTGCTTCTGCTGTTGAAGAACATGCCTTAAATTTTACATTTGGAAGATTGTTGTGTAACCATATCAAACACTGAGATATAGGTTGAGGATGACTATAAACCTCTTCTATCTGAGATAAATCTGTAGGAACTGCTGTTAATAAGCAATGATCTATTGGTAATGTTAATTCTCCAATGATATAAACCTTGGCATCTTGCAAAATATCATATACTTCATTGATACAACCTGATGATGTATTTTCAATAGGAATTATCCCACAAGTAACTTCTTCGTTTTCAACAGCATTAACAATTTCATCAAATGACTTACAATTTCTCTCAATAATTTTATTTTTAAATGCTGAAAAATATTTATAAGTTGCTAAATGTGAATATGTGCCTTTATTGCCTAAAAATGAAACTTTTATATCATTATTTCCTAAACCTTTTGTGCAATATAAACCATTGATATATGATATTTGTTTAGCAACAGAAGTTTTATATATTGAATTAACTAAATCTGCAACTAATTGAGTTGATACACCTTTCTGTACCGCTCTATCTAACATTTCCTTTAAATGAGCTTCCTCTCGCTCTTTATCTTTTACAGGAATACCATTATCGTATTTGTATTCTGCTACCTGTAGAATGGCTTTCTCTCTTTCTGCAAGTAATTCTATAATCTCATTATCTATTTCATTAATTTTGTTACGTATTTGAACAATATCTGTCATAAGCATGTCCATTGGAAAAAAAATTTAACTACCTTAAAATTATATATATCTTTGTAAATTTATATCAAGTGATAATTAAAATTAGAAAGTTTAAATTTTTGAAATTTAAATAAAAAAAAAGCGGATATACTGGTGGTCAACATATCCGCTTGGTATATCTATAAACTCTCAATTTACGACTACCTTCTGTAATATTATGAGGCTGAAAATTAGCTTGGCTAGACTAATCTTCTTTCTTTAGTTTAATAATACACAAATTTTACTTTCACTAGGTTGAATTCTATCACAAAATCTAAAATTTATTATTTATAAAGCAACTTTTTATGTAAAAAATTTTGACACATATCACAGTTTAAAAATAATTTTCACTAGTTTTTAATTTTTATTTATATTTTTTACATTCACTATAAAAATTATTGTACAACTAAAAAAGATTAAATAAATAAAAATATCAAAAAAATATTAAAATAAAACCGTTGTAATAACTTACAACGGTCAAAAAATATAATGAAGAAACACATGACTCCATAAGAAAATAAATGGAGGAAACATTCTTATGATAACCTTTTCTTAATTATTTTTCTTCGATCAAGATCGAATTTTAAAAAAGTTATCCTATTAAACTTTGAACATCTACACCATCATTTAACATTTTTACCAATTCATCAACATGCAAAAGTGCACACATATCGTCTTTTAAAATACCTGCTAACCAAGGCCTTGTACCTGCACATTCTCTCCATTTAACATTTTTACGACTTATATTCTTAGTTCCAATCAACTCATCACACTGTAAACACCATGCATAATGATCCAACAATATAATATAACGATACTTATGTTCAACTATATTTTTATCAGGCATTAACCAAGTTACCGTATCAACAACACCTATTTTTTTATCATGAACCTTAGTCATTCCTGTAAACCATTTTGGTTTTCCAAAAATACTCGTTATCGTACCAGGTTCAAAAATTCCACCCAAGTTTTTTAATGGAACTGCTAAAGTTATTCCCGCAACCTTGAATAATAGCGCAGAAAATTCATTATCAATTTCTATATTATGCCATTTTGTTTCTGTTTCTACTTTTGTTTCTGTAGCTGTTTGGGTATCAACCTTGTCAACAACTTTAACATCTTCTTTAATTTCTACAACTGGCTGAACTACAACCTGAGTTTGTTCTTCAACTTTTGTTTCAGTTTTTACTTCAGTTTTAACTTCAGTTTTAACTTCTGGTTCTACATGAGGAACAACTGCATCCAATAAAGTCTGTAACTGAGATCGCTTATCCTCTTTTTCTAAAACTGGCCTAGTATAAACATCTACTTCCGGCAATAATAATCTTGACGGCTGAATATCTAAATTATTTATACTATCTTCTTCTGAGGGTTCGGTAAGCAACGAATTAAAATAGCTTACCATTGCATCATATTGAGCAGAATTACTCATAGATCAATCCCCTCTTTATGCAGTATATATTTCATTAACTGTTCATAAGCTTTACAACCTCTAGATTCAGGAAATAATATAGATGCAGGTTCATGAAGTTGACTTGCATCCCTAAATCTTGTATCAACTGGAATAACATCAGACCAAACAGAGTCTTTATACAACTCTTTTATAGATGATAAACTTTGATGAGAAGCTTTTGTACGCTTATCAAACATCGTTGGTACTATTAAATAATTTAATTCTTTAGCTTTAGTACCTTTAAGGATCTCAAAAGTCTTCATCATTCTTTCTAAACCTTTTAAAGCTAAAAATTCGGTTTGAGTTGGTACAATAATCTTTGAACTCGCGGCCAAAGCATTTACCATCATTACCCCTAAAACAGGAGGACAATCGATTAGAGCAATATCGTAATAATCTGATAATATTCTTAAAGCTTTATTAAGTATCAACCCTACTCCATCTTTATTACCTAAAGTCTTATCTAAAGTTGCTAAAGCTATAGATCCCGGCATAATATCAATATTATCATGTTTTGTTTTCATTGCTATCTTGGGCAAATCTTCTTTAGTCAAAGAATCATTGGCAAACAAGTCATATAACGTTCTATCTAATAAATCAGAGTCATATCCAAAATAACTTGTTAAAGAGGCGTGAGGGTCAGTATCTAGTAACAACACTTTCATACCTTCTTTTGCCATCAATCCTGCTAAAGTAATCACTGTTGTAGTTTTCCCAACACCACCTTTCTGATTAGCTATTGTCCATACTAACATTTCAAGACTTCCTACTTTTTCATAATCTTTACTTTTCCATCAGGAAGACGCATCATTTTCAATTCTTCATCTTCATCGATTTCAGGGTCAAACACATTCTTTCCTGACGTATCATTCAACTCATTTACTAATATTTCATTATCAGGTATAACTTTTAAAGGCTTTTCAACCATTGCATATTTAGAAATTGCTATACTTACACATCTATTCTTTTCTCTACCCTTTGCCGTTGAATTAGAAACAAACGGTGAATATTGTGCATATGCTTCAATTGCTAGTCTTCGAGGATCAATTTCGTCTTTTATAAAATACTTTACAATACTTATAGCTCTAGCCGAACTTAACTCCCAATTTGATTCATAAATTTCATTTTTTATTACTGAATTATCTGTATAACCTCTAATTCTCACATAATTAGTTATAGGATAAATAATTTCTGAAATTTTTGCCAAAATTGGTTTTGATTGATTTAAAATTGAAGCACTATAAGGTGCAAATACTAAAGAATCATTTATTTCTATTGTTAACCAACTATCCTCTTTATGAATAGTAATACTACCTTCTTTTTGTAATTCCTCTAAGGCTTCTGATATATCTAGATACATAGAATCTAAAGGAGAGCCCATTTGATTTTCACCTTCTGATTCGGCCATTGCATCAACAACATCTGTACCTGTCGATCCATCTGATTTCTGGTTACTTCTTTGGGATTTTTTTACACTATTTTCTGTTGATTTTGAGGATGGGGGATTACCAAAATCCAAAAATCCTCCCCCTCCATTTATCTCACCATGTATTAACTGTGGATTAGTTAAGGAAGATGTAATAGAAACCGCATTATCGTTTAAGGGATTCAATAAAGCCATATTTGATTGAATTAAAGCTGCACTATTAGTTGATATCAAACCCATTTTCTGAAATGATTCAGCTAAAGCTTCAGCCATATTAGAAGATTTTGTGCTTGAAGCCATAGCAAAACCATATAACACTACAAACACAGCAAATAATAAAGTCATAAAATCAGCATATGACACCATCCAGCGTTCATGATTTTCATGTTCAGGTATTTTAGGTTTCCTAGCCATTAAAACATCCTAATATTATTCAATTGGTATTCCACTATAAATAGACAATGTATTCTTTAATGTAAGAATATTTCCTCCCTTACCAATTACTAACAAACCTTCTAAAGTCATAACTTTAAAATTATTTAAATCGTGATTTATTGATTTCATTCTATTACCAAAAGGCAATAAAACAATATTAGCCAAACCTACACCATAAATAGTCGCAACGAAAGCCACAGCAATAGCAGGCCCTAAAAGCTCAGGCTGATCCAAAAGCCCCATCGCATGTATCAAACCTAACACCGCACCGATAATACCCATACAAGGAGCATAACCCCCCACAGCTTCTACTACTTTTGCAGGTTGTTCATTTTCATATTCTTCCAACTCTAATATGGTTTCAATTGTTTCTCTTAAAACCTCCATATCAGTTGCTTCAATCAATAACTCTGTTGCTCTCCTTGTAAATGGATCTTTAATATTATCTAATTCACCTTCAAGGGCTATCATAGAATCTTGTCTAGCTTTATTACATAGCGCTATTAATAACTCCGTCTGACCTGCATAATCTATACGTGGAGGTGTAATCAACCACTTTAATCTTCCAAAAGTACTAATTATTACCTTAAATGGAAATTGCACCATTGCTGCCCCAAATGCAGCTCCGATTACAATTAAAAAAGCAGGAATATCTATCAATGCTGATGGATGAGAACCTTCCATCATCATACCTGCTAAAATACAACCTACAGCAACTAAAATACCTAAAAAGTTCATATTACTTCCCTATATCTTGTTTTATTTATAAAGTTAGTTCAGAACTTCCTTTACAATACTATCTCCAAATGCCTCTAAAGGCAAAATTTTCTGCGCTAAACCTGCTTCCACAACTGCTTTAGGCATTCCATAAATCAAACAAGTTTCTCTATCTTGAGCCCACACAGTTGAACCTTTTTGTCTAAGCAACTTAGCTCCTTTAGCACCATCATTGCCCATTCCTGTTAAGACAACAGCTAAAACAGCATTACCAAAAACCTGTGCTGCCGAACCAAACCCCATATCTACACTAGGCTTAAAGTTTATATGAGGAGGCGATTCAACAATTTTTAAACATACATGAATTCCTACTTTCTCGACTAGCATTTGCTTACCACCAGGTGCAAGATATATATGACCATTTTCCAATATATCTCCTGATTTTGCTTCAGTAACAGGAAGATTACACAAGGCATCTAACCTTTTAGCAAAAGATCCTGTAAAAGTTTCAGGCATATGTTGCATAATAATTATAGGTAAAGGAAATCCTGATGGAAATTTCGGTAATATCTCTCTTAAAGCAATAGGCCCACCTGTAGAACAACCTATAGCAACTAATTTATATTTGCCATTACTAGAAATCTTGTATAAAGAAGGTTTATCACAAAGCGATGACATATTACTATGTACGCTATGCATACTAGAAATAAGTCTAGAAGAAGTATGGTTCAAATTACTATTTAAAGTAGATCTGAATCCCCCCGATTTATGAACATGTGCTGATATTAGTCCTGATTTTGGTTCTATTGAAGGGTTGGTGTCATATTTTTGTGTTCTTAAAAGATATGATGAATTTCCTAGTATAGAAACTTGGTTATAACATTTTGCCAAAATCTTTAACTTCATTTTTATAGCATCAATTGCTTCAATCTTTCTTCTTGATATATCATCAAAATTTTTGGGCAAAAAATCCAATGCACCAGCTTCTAATGCTCTAATAG
This sequence comes from Succinivibrionaceae bacterium, assembly GCA_051892875.1. Taxonomy (GTDB): domain Bacteria; phylum Pseudomonadota; class Gammaproteobacteria; order Enterobacterales; family Succinivibrionaceae; genus JBJFGR01. The sequence goes on along the minus strand of JBJFGR010000116.1, from coordinate 20,943 downwards.
TTGCATCAGCCCCTTCCTTTGTTAAGGATGAAAACATTAATATAGGTGTTGGATTATTCTTCATAATCTCACGAACCGCATCAATACCATTCATTATTGGCATCTCTACGTCCATAGTAATTACGTGAGGTTTCAAAGTAGCAACCATATCTAGAGATTCCTTACCATCAGAAGCTTGACCAACAAGTTCAAGTTCCGAATCCTGCTGTATAATCTCTGCTAAACGTTTTCTAAAAAAGGTTGAATCATCAACTACTAATACTTTATATACCATTAATTCTTCTATGTTGTTTACAAAAATTTATCATTACACATTAATTCTTTACAGCAATATTCTTCTTGTTTTTCAATGAATTAGTGTACTTTTTAGCATAAGCTTTCAATAAACTAGGTATATCTAATATAAGTGCTATACCGCCATCAGAAGTTACAGTAGCTCCGGCCATACCTGGTGTACCATGCAATAGTGAATCAAGAGGTTTTATAACAACTTCTTCTTGACCTATTAAATCATCTACCACAAAAGCTACCCATTGCTGATTACCATGTTGCACAATTACGACATGACCTTCCTTAGGATATTCAAAATTCTCATCTTTCTTACGTAATAACCAATCATGCAAGAAAAACAATGGTATTGCCTTTTCTCTTATTATTATTGTTGCCTGACCATCAACATTTTTTATGTTATCCAAAGGCAAATAGAAAATCTCATTAACAGAAGTTAAAGGCAAAGCAAAAGTATTTCCTCCAACCTTAACCATAAGCGTCGGCAATATTGCTAGTGTTAATGGAACCTTTATCTCAATCGTTGTACCAACACCCATTTCTGAATCTATTCGTAAAGAACCATTTAATTTTGAAATATTGGTCTTTACCACATCCATACCAACACCACGACCTGAAATGTCAGATATATTTTGCTTTGTTGAAAATCCTGGTGCAAATATCAAGTTAAAGACTTCATTATCAGTCATTCTAGATGCAGTTTCTTCATCTATAACACCTTTCTTAATACCTACTTGCTTTAGTTTTTCAGGATCCATACCAGCACCATCGTCAATGATCTTTAATAATATATGATCACCTTGTTGCGATGCACTTAAGGTTATAGTACCCTGCTCTGGTTTACCAGCAGCTTTACGAATATCAGGTGTTTCAATACCATGATCACATGAATTGCGCACTAAATGAACCATAGGATCAGCTAGCGCATCTACCAAATTCTTATCTAAGTCGGTTTCTTCACCTTCCATGACTAACTCAATCTTCTTATTTAAGTTTCTAGCTAAGTCACGAACAACTCTTGGGAATCTACCAAAAACTTTCTTTATTGGTTGCATTCTTGTCTTCATTACTGCACCTTGAAGATCAGCAGTAACTACATCTAGGTTGGAAATAACTTTATTTAATTCATCATCCTTCTGATTACTACCTATACTTAGTAATCTATTACGCACCAATACTAATTCCCCTACCATGTTCATTATTATATCCAAGGTCTTAGTGTCAACACGCACTGTTGTATCTGCAACTGGAGCTGCTGGGGCTTTTGGAGATGTACTTGTTGTGGGCGCTTTGCTAACTGGTTGAGCAGGTGCAGCTTGAGTAGCAGGAGCTACTGCATCTTTTGCAAGTGTCTCAGTTTTTTCAGAAGATGAAACATGTTCCTTAGGTGCTTCAGATGAAGTATCTTTATAATTTACCCTATCTTCACTTGAACCTGGAGCATGACCTTTACCATGTAATGAATCTAGTAAGGCTTCAAATTCATCATCAGTTATGGTATCACTACCAGAATCTACAGATGCAGGAACAGGAGTTGGTGATGCTGCCACAGTCTTCGGCGTATCTACTAAACCAGGAATAGGTACAGGATTTGCTTCAGCAACCTTTAATATATCATCAAAATCTTTATCTGTAGGATCTACTGCATGACTCTGTTTATCATTATCAGCCCCTGGAGCAACACCTTTACCATGTAATGAATCTAATAATGCCTCAAATTCATCATCCGTAATATTATCAATGCCACTATCTACCACAGGATTGACAGGTTGAGGTTTGGGTTCAGGTTTAGGTTCTGGTTTTGGTTCAGGCTTAGGTTCTGGTTTTGGTTCTGGTTTTGGTTCTGGTGTAGCTGAAGCAGGTTTGCTTAATTCCTTCAAACTACTTAATAATTCTTGAGGAGCTGGTTCTGGAGATTCATGATTCTGAACTTGTGAAAACATGCTACTAATAACATCATGTGCCTGAAGGATAACATCCATAAGTTCTGCATCTACAGCACGTTCACCCTTTCTTAAAGTATCGAACACATTTTCAGCACCATGGCATGCTTCCACTAAATTGGTTAAAGCAAGGAACCCCGCACCACCTTTTATAGTATGGAAACCTCTAAATATTGCATTTAAAAGGTCATGGTCATTTGGTTGTTTTTCTAGTTCTACTAATTGTTCTGATAGAGTTTCAATTAATTCACCAGCTTCCACCAAGAAATCTTGAAGAATCTCTTCATCAACTCCTGTTAACTCCATAGTCCTTTACCTTCTATTCTAATAATTCTAATTACCAATCAATTGATTGTATTCTCTTTTAAAAACCTAAACTTGCTAACAAATCGTCTACATCGTCCTGCGATTGAACAACATCTTCTCGACCTTCTTTATTAACAATAGGACCTTCTAATTCGGCCTTCTTAGCTTCGGCTTTAATTTCTTCATCTGTTTTTATTTCATAACCTTGTTGCATAAAAGCTTTCAACAAATCCAATAATCTAGTTTCAACTTCACAAACAATCTTTATTACTTTATTGATCATTTGCCCTGTCAAATCTTGGAAATCCTGAGCCATTAATATTTCTGTCAATTGAGATGATAATGTTGATGAATCATCTTTAGACTTTAAAATCAATCCATTCAATTTATGACATAATAAAACAAAATCTTGTTTATCAATTTCATTATGCATTAATGAATCCCATAAAGGTTTTATATCTGAAATTGAATTACTTAATTCATCAGCTAATGGCATACACATTTCCACTGCATCCATTGTTCTGTTAGCAGCTTTGTCTGTCATTGTTATTATGTAGCGCAAACGTTCAGTCGCATCAGGAATTTCTGTTTCTGCAATATCCTGTAACCGAGAATCTATCTGAAAACTCACTAATTCATTATGCAGATCCCTAGTCATTTTTCCAATTTCTTGAAATAAACTCTGTTCATTACGATGCACTAGAGATAAAAACAACTGATCAGATTCTTCAGTAGAACCTCGCTCTAAACACTCAACTAGCATCTTTGCTTCCTCTAAAGTTATAAGAGGTGTATACAAGCTTAGTCCCTGTTCTCCCGCCATAATATTCAACTAACCTATGCGTTCAAAAATTTTATCTAACTTTTCTTTTAGAGTTGCAGCATTAAAAGGCTTAACAATATAACCATTAACACCTGCTTGAGCAGCTTCAATAATCTGTTCTCTTTTAGCTTCTGCTGTTACCAATAAAACAGGTAGACTCTTTAATTTATCATCAGCTCGTATAGCTTTTAACAAATCAATACCTTGCATACCTGGCATATTCCAATCTGTTATAACAAATTGAAAATCACCATTCTTCAACATCGGAAGAGCTGTATTACCGTCATCTGCTTCTTGCGTATTATTAAAACCTAAATCTCTTAATAAATTTTTTATAATTCTTCTCATTGTCGAAAAGTCATCAACAATTAAAATTTTTATGTTAGTATCCAAAATTCTTCCTCCAAACTAGTAAATGGATCTCTTATTCCAAGGATACAAATACAATTTACTTATAATATTATGTACTGTATTAATAGATATTTCAGAGATCTACTCAACAAAATAAACTACATATAAATACTGTTTTATAAAAATGTGCGAGAGACGATATTTTTTTTTGTAGCCACAAAACTAAATAATAATTAGTTACTTCCTAAAATTTTTTGAATAAAAGATATGAAGTTATAAATAGCAATATACAAAATATTTGCCATTTTGCAAGATAAAAATAAAAAATCAATTCCAATCTTTCAAAAAAGATTTTAAACGAAGAACTGTTTGAGATAAAATTTGACTAGCTCTTGATTCGCTAACCGAAAGAACAGCACCTATTTCTTTTAAATTTAGTTCTTGATCGTAATACAAAGATAATATTAACTGCTCCCGTTCTGGAAGTTGCTTTATAGCATTCACTAAATGTTTATGAAACTTTTCTCGTGAAGTGTTTTTATAAGGATCTAAATCTGAATTTCCTGAGCAATCTTCTATTACATCATTAGTGACACCAAGATCTTCTATACCTATCATTCGGCAAGAAGAACATTCTGAAACCATTTTATGATATTCATCTAAAGATACCTTCAGTTCTACACTCATTTCTTCATCTGTTGGGTTTCTTCCAAATTTATGAGATAACTTACTCATAACTTCTGATATCTGTCGTTCTGTTTTATGAATATTTCTAGGAGCCCAATCATTTTTGCGTAGTTCATCAAGCATAGCACCCCTTATCCTAATAGAAGCATATGTCTCAAAACTAGCACCTTGAGCTCCTGTATAATTTTGAGAGGCATCTAATAAACCGATCATACCAACTTGCATCATATCATCAAGTTGTACGCTTTCAGGTAACCTTGCTTTTAAATGCAACGCTATTCTTTTTACCAAGGGTGCAAATCTTACAACGATATCTTCTCGTGGATCCTGTTGCTTTTTATATGCTGCTAGTGGATTTAACAACTCTTTTCCTCATTAAAACTATGCTTGATTCTGCATTAAATCGTCAGATTCTACAGAACGCTTAACTAAATTTTCAATAAAGAATTCTAAATGTCCTTCTGGTCTTTCTGGTATTGGCCATGAAATAGCACGTACGGCCAGAGCTTTAAAAGCTAAAGACGCAGGGGATTTTGGAAATGCATCTACAATAACCTGTCTCTTCCTTATAGCTTGTTTCATATTTGAATCTAAGGGTATGCATGAAACCAATTCTAAAGAAGCATCTAAAAAACGATCTGTGACTTTTGTCAATTTTGCAAACAAGTCTTGTCCCTGACGAAGACTTGTTACCATATTTGTTACAATCTTAAATTTATAAACACCGTACTCACTGTTTAGTATTTTCATTAAAGCATAGGCGTCTGTTACTGATGTCGGTTCATCACAAACAACTACTAAAATATCTTGAGCTGCTCTTGCAAATGCCAAAACCATATCTGAGATACCAGCAGCTGTATCAACAATCAAAACATCTATAGGAGTTTTTAAGGTGCTAAATGCTCTAATCAAACCTGCATGCTGAGCAGGTGTTAATTCAACCATTGATTGAGTACCTGATGTAGCAGGAACTATCTTTAATCCATGAGGACCTTCTACCATAACTTCATCTAAGGTACATTCACCAGAAATTACATGAGATAAATTCTTATTTACTCGTAAACCTAACATTACATCGATATTTGCAAGACCTAAGTCAGCATCAAGAAGTAATACTCTTTTTCCTTGCTGACTAAGAGATACAGCTAAGTTTAAAGAAACATTTGATTTACCAACACCTCCTTTACCACCAGTTACAGTAATTACTTTTACAGCTTTGTTAGTATTCATCGATCTCAATCCTTGTGCTTGATCCATATTTATACTCCTAATCAGCATCCTCAAATCCTCTAGCCCAACTAGCTTTATTTTCAGATGATTTAATATAATTATCTGCCCCATCATTATTTGAGCGATATGAATCATCTTCTTCTAATTGTACCATTAACCGTTGCACAAAGGATTTTACATCTGCAACTTCAATATCCTCAGGAACTCTTTGACCTGTTGTTATATAACTTAATGACAATTCTTTACTAATACATAAATCGGCAACATCACCTAAACATAAACTTTCATCAACTTTTGTTAAAATTAAACCATCTATTCCTACTTGATTAAATCTATTATAAGCATCTTCTAAAACTCTACGTTGCGATGTTCCAGATAATACTAGATAATGCTGCAATTTAACTTTTGCATTACGTTCCAATTCTACTAATTCTTGTTCTAATCGTGCATCACGTTGACCAAATCCTGCAGTATCTATTAACACCAAGCTCTTATGTCTTAATGAATATAATATATCCGCAAGTGTTGAAATATCATCAACAATCTTAACAACACATCCCATTATTCTTCCATAAGTTTGGAGTTGTTCCTGAGCTCCAATTCTATAATGATCTGTAGTTATTAATGCAACCTGATCAGGACCATACTTTATAGCAAACCTTGCTGCTAACTTCGCTAAAGTTGTTGTTTTACCAACTCCCGTAGGACCTATTAAAGCGATAGCTCCACCGTTTTTCATAATAGTATCTGAACTAACATTAATGTTGTTTTCCAAAATACGTGCCATCTGTAACCAGGCTTCATTAAAAGTTGCATTTACATCAATTTTATTAACCAACTTTAATGCTATTGTTTCCGAAAATCCACCAGCTATTAACAACCTAGAAATCATAGCTCTTATAGGTTCTTCCCTATTTCGCTCATCTTTCATCAATCCTGCTAGTTGAAATTGCAATAGTTTTCTAATAGATTCAACTTCTTTTGACAATTCTGAAAACTTTTCAGGAGATACGCCAAATTTTTGACTATTATCAGAAGTCGATATTTTGTCATTATGAATACTCATACCTTCGTTATTTCTATTATTTGGCGCATAATTTCCGAATGTCCCCTGAGAACCTAATGATTGAGGTTTAATTATTTTGTTTTCTTTATTATTCTGCGAAAGATTATTTTTTTCTTGTCGAGCAAGTAAAGCCGCCAAAGAATCGGCGAATTTTTCTTGCTTTGTCAGTACTCTATTAGAACCATTATCAGAATTTTTACTATTACCACGGGCATTTGACGAAATATTGACACTATCATCAGCAAGGTCCGCACTTATCGTATTTGAAAAATCAGACGAACGATCAGAATTATTAATGGTTGATGTCTCAACCTTATTATCTATGGCAGCTACTATTTCTATTCCACCAGCTACTTTTTTACTAGACATAATAATCGCATCAGCACCTAATTCTTTTTTTATTTCTGATAATGCAGTTCTCATATCTTTAGCAAAAAAACGCTTTAAATTCATACTTTACCTCTATTGTCCGACAGCACTGACAATCTTAATCTGCTTGTCATCAGGGATTTCTTGATATGATAAAACTCGTAATCCTGGTATTGAATTCTTCACAAATCTTGCTAATGTATTTCTTAGCAATCCAGATGTTAACAATATCGCAGGTTGACCTTCCATTTCTTGACGAGCTGTAGCATCTGCAAGTGATTTCTGCATTCTTTCTGCCAACCCTGGTTCAATACCTGCTCCATCTGCCCCTCCTGACTGAAGAGACTTACATAATATAGTTTCCAAATCTCGTGATAATGTAATAACAGGAATAACGTCTGAAGAACCAACAATATCCTGAACTATCAATCTTCTTAACCCTATACGACATGCAGCTGTCAATACTTCAGGATCTTGACTTTTAGGAGCATACTCAGTCAATGTTTCTAAAATAGTTCTAAAATCTCTAATAGGAACACCATCATTCAGTAAATTTTGCAATACTTTACATAATGCTCCCAAACTCATAACAGTAGGTACCAGATTTTCAACAAGTTTTGGTTGCATTGTAGACATTTTGTCTAACATGCTCTGGGTTTCTTCCTGTCCAAGTAAAGAAGCTGCATTCTGAGATAATATTTGACTTAAATGAGTAGCAATTACTGTAGATGCATCTACAACTGTATAACCATAACCAAGTGCTTGATCATTCTTATCTTTAGTAATCCAAATAGCTTCTAAACCAAAAGCAGGATCTTTTCCTTTAGTTCCTTCAAGTTCCCCAAAAACAGTACCAGGATTTATTGCCATATCTTTTTCAGGATAAACTTCTGATTCCCCAAAACTAACCCCCATCATAGTTATACGATAACCATTCGGACTCAAATCCAAATTATCACGTATATGAACAGCAGGTATTAAAAAACCTAATTCTTGAGAAAGTTTTTTTCGAACGCCTTTTACTCTATTTAACAATTCTCCCTTCTGGTTTCTATCAACCATCGGAATTAATCTATATCCAACTTCTAAACCTATAACATCAACAGGGGCTACATCATCCCATGATAATTCTTTATTTTCTTGAACAGGTACAGCTGTTGAACTAACAACATCTGTTTTTTCTTGCTCAGCTATACTCTTCGCTCTTTTATCCATCCACCAAGCACCAAGACCACAAACAATAGCAAGAGTTAAAAATGCTACATGAGGCATTCCAGGGGTTATACCAATAATCCCTAAAATACCAGCTGCTACAATTAATGAACGAGGGTCTTTAAAAATTTGGGCTAATACCACCTGCCCCATATCTTGCTCAGCATTCTGTCGAGTTACTATAATTGCGGTAGCGACAGACAATAATAATGATGGAATTTGAGCCACTAAGCCATCACCTACCGTAAGTTTGGTATATATATCAGTAGCTTCAGCAAATCCTAAACCATGTTGAGCAATACCTACTATCATACCGCCAATAACGTTTATAAATAAGATTAATATACCCGCAATAGCATCCCCTTTTACAAACTTACTAGCACCATCCATCGAACCATAAAAATCAGCTTCTTGGGTAACTTCAGCTCTTCTTTGCTTTGCTTGATCCTGAGTAATCAAACCTGCATTTAAATCAGCGTCAATTGACATTTGTTTTCCAGGCATTGCATCAAGTGTAAATCTTGCACTTACTTCAGATATACGTCCAGCACCTTTAGTAACTACCACAAAATTAATAATAACTAATATAGTAAATACTATTAATCCAACAACAAAGTTTCCTCCCATAACAACATTACCAAAAGAAGCTATAACATTACCAGCAGCAGCACCCCCACCATGACCATTAACCAAAATCACACGAGTGGAAGCCACATTAAGAGCCAAACGAAGTAACGTTGCTATTAATAATACAGAAGGAAAAGATGCAAAATCCATTGGTCTTTTTGCATATACTGTAACAAATAAAACAATCATGGATAATGCTATATTAAATGTAAATAAAATATCTAAAAGAAAAGCAGGCATTGGTAACATTACCATGCCCAAACAAACTAACACCAAGAGTGGTGTACCAACAGATTTCACAGGAAAATTTTTTATTCTATTTAGAATTTCTTTAAAATTCATAACTCTTTAATATCTAACACATATAAGCACATTTCACACAGTGTCTATTATAAGATATCAAGAGGTTAGGTTTTATAAAAAGTTATTTTTTTAATATTGTTATATGAAAACGATCTCCTTTCTAATCCTAAACTTTCACCATAATGCTATTACCGCCATCATAAAAATCATGTAATAAAATAAAAAAATAAACTGAGACATAAGAAACTCCTTTTTTAATAACATTACCTTTCAGTAAATACTATTTTATTTTCATCAATTGATACCACATTTATTTTAAAATTATTAATTTCTACAATATTATTAAGTTCATTAGCCCTAAATTCAAAAACATAATCTTTACTTATCGGAGAAGATCCAATTGTATGAATGTTATGTGTTATTCTAAATGATTTGTTTGAATTTGTTATCAAACCATCATAAGTAATAAACTCTTCTTGATTTCCAATAATTGGCATATCAATTTTTGAAACATCATAATCTTTCATATCTGTGCATAAATAAATATTACTATCGTTTATTACGCATAAATCATCATCTTCTACTAAAAACCCTAAAGCAGGAGAGGCAAATATCCCCATTTGAATTTGAACACCATTAGTATTCTCTATGGAATAATATTCCGTACCATCATCATCTTGTCCAATTTTTACATATGTTCCAAAAGGAACTGTATATCCTAACATATCATATGTATGATCAAACTTTAATGCCTTCTGGGTACAAGAATTATAAGTGAGTATCTTTTCACCTTTATATGTGGTAAAAACATTATTATTTTTTTCTATTTTATTCAAATGAGGATTAAAAGTACATTCAGGTTCGTAATTGTAACTAACAAAAGCACAACCAGGTAATAGGGAACAAGCACAAATAGATAAACAAATTAACGAAAATTTAAACATTTTTCCTCCTTTTAAATTGTGGTTAAATAAATTGATTAAATTTTGTGATCAATTTCATGTTTTTATAATTTTTGCACATTTTAATACTTTTCATTATTTTTGCAACTGTAGATAAATAAATTCTTTTGATTTTTTATGTAACTTATTGATTTCGCATGTAAACAAAAAAAAAAAAAAAAAAAAAATCTTATATTAGAATAAATAAGTGCCAATTCTTCTTTAAATCTCAAAGTTTTAAAGAATCATTGGCACTTTAAATTTATTTATTTGTTTAATTAATTATTTTATTAAAACTAAAGATTTTCAATAGTATCTTTTTGTTCCAATAACTTCTTTAAGCTATTTTCATAACCTACAAGCTTTTCTTTTTCCTTTGCTATAACTTGAGCAGGAGCCTTTGATGTGAATGCATCATTACCCAATTTATTATTAATACGAGAAATTTCGCTTTCAACCTTAGCAATTTCCTTACTAATTCTTGCTAATTCTTCATCTTTCTTAATAATACTTGCTATTGGAAATAACACTTCACTATTACCAACAATCTTTGCAATAGCTGGTGGCACATCACCATTGATTACAGATATATCTTCTAAATTTGCTAAAGCATTTACAAATACTTTATTCTTTTGAATAATATCAATTTCCGCATCGTCACCACGCATTAATGGTGAAAGCTTTAATGATGGAGGCAAATTCTTTTCAGCTCTAATATTACGAACAGAAACCACAAAATCTTTAATATAATTTTGTGTTTTTAGAGCATCCTCATCAACCTGATAATCAGAAACTTTTGGATATGATTGCAACATGATTGTTGAACCTTCCTTATAATCTGTAACTAATGGAGCTACAGCCTTATAAATTTCTTCTGTAATAAAAGGCATAATAGGATGAGCTAGACGTAATGTTACTTCAATAACTTCTAATAAGTTATATAAAGTCGCATTTTTTTGCTTTTCTGTACCAAAATCATTTGTTGGATTCTTACACCATAAAACAGGTTTAGTTAATTCAATGTACCAATCACACAACTCATTCCATATAAATTCATATAGAGCAGAAGCTGCTAAATCAAAACGATAATTATCAAAAGCCGATCTTACATCGCTTATACACTGAGCTAACTTACTTCTAATATAACGATCTGGTAAAGTATAATCTTTAGTATCTGGTTTTAACAATTGCTTGTTTTCAACACTCATTAATGCATATCTACTAGCATTCCATAATTTATTACAGAAATTTCTATAACCTTCTAGTCGTTTCATATCCCAATTAATATCTCGACCAGTTGATGCTAAAGCTGTTAATGTAAAACGTAAAGCATCTGTACCATGTGCTTCGATACCATTAGGGAACTGCTTTTCAGTACGCTTTGCAATCTTTGCAGCTAATTGAGGCTGCATCATATTTCCAGTACGTTTCTTTAATAAACCTTCAAGATCAATACCATCTATCATGTCTAAAGGATCTAAAACATTCCCCTTAGACTTACTCATCTTTTGACCTTCTTCATCACGAATCAAACCAGTTACATATACAGTCTTAAATGGTACCTGTGGCTTACCATTTTCATCCTTTATGAAATGCATCGTCATCATTATCATTCTGGCAACCCAGAAGAAAATAATATCAAAACCAGTAACTAATACATTTGTTGGATGGAACATCTTTAATTCTTTAGTCTGATTTGGCCAACCTAATGTTGAAAATGTCCATAAACCAGATGAAAACCAAGTATCAAGAACATCTTCATCTTGTCTTAACTTAACATCATTTGATAATTGGTATTCTTTTCTAACTTCTTCCTCATTATGTGCCACATACACATTTCCATTATCGTCATACCATGCAGGAATTCGATGCCCCCACCATAATTGACGAGAAATACACCAATCTTGTATATCACGCATCCATGAAAAATACATATTTTCATACTGTTTTGGTACAAACTGAATATCACCCTTTTCAACAGCCTCTATAGCAGGTTTTGCCAAAATACTAGCTCTTACATACCATTGATCTGTTAACATAGGTTCAATCGGCACACCACCACGATCTCCGTAAGGTTGCATTAATGTATGATCTTCAATCTTTTCTAATAAACCTAAAGAATCAAGATCTGCCACCATTACATCTCTAGCCATATAACGATCTAAACCCTGATATTTTGCAGGTATTTCGTTATCATAAACATCTGAAGGTTCACCATTATTATCAAATACTTCAGCTTGTTTTCTAATACATGCATCCTCAGTAAGAACATTAATCATCGGAAGACTATGACGTTTACCCACTTCATTATCGTTAAAATCATGAGCAGGTGTGATCTTTACACATCCTGTACCTTTTGTCATATCAGCGTGTTCATCACCAACAATTGGGATTATTCGGCCAACTAATGGCAAAACTAATTGCGCCCCAATTAAATCCTTATATCTTGGATCTTCCTTGTTTACAGCAACAGCTGTATCACCTAATAAGGTTTCTGGTCTTGTTGTAGCAACTACTAAATAATCTTTTCCTTCAGAGGTCTTCTTTCCATTTGCTAAAGGATATCGAATATGCCACATATGACCTTTGATTTCTTTATTTTCAACTTCAAGGTCGCTTATAGCTGTACGTAGCTTTGGATCCCAATTTACAAGTCTCTTACCACGATATATTAAATTTTCTTTATAAAGTCTAATAAACACTTCTTGAACAGCAGCACTTAGACCTTCATCCATAGTAAAACGTTCACGATCCCAATCTACAGATGTTCCCAAACGTCGCATTTGCTTTGTAATAGTTCCACCAGAATGCTCTTTCCACTGCCATATTTTTTCAATAAAAGCATCTCTACCATAATCATGCCTTGTTTTTCCTTCTTCAGCGGCAATCTTTCTTTCAACAACCATTTGAGTAGCAATACCTGCATGGTCTGTTCCTGCCTGCCATAAAGTATTATCACCTTGCATTCTATGATATCTAATCAAAATATCCATAATAGTCTGTTGGAATGCATGCCCCATGTGAAGAGAGCCTGTTACATTAGGTGGTGGTAAACAAATACAATATGAAGAAGCTTCTTCTTTCATATTTGGCTTAAAAAATCCATTTTCTTCCCAAGCTTTATACATAGCTTGTTCAATAGCATTTGGGTTATAAGTTTTTTCCATTAGTTTTCTTCTTTTAAATAAAAATAAAAAAACATAAAAGGGCATCTCACCCTTTACAAATAAATTAAATACATTTTTACGATTAATCAGAATCGAGCTTGTTATATTTTACTAAAATGTTGAATTAAATTCATTAACAATCTTTTTTCATTATCTATATAACAATATTTTTTAAATTTAAAAAAATCCAATATTAATAATTAGGTTTTTATTTATGCTTTAATTTTACAATTATAATCGCCTTGTTTTTTTGTCATGAAGATTATTTTTTTTAATATTTAATTATGAATTTAAAAAAGAGCTTGATTAATTGCAAAATTATGCGATCATACTTTACGTCATATTTTATAAGGAATAAATTAAATGAAAAAAATTTTTATTATGATTTCAATCATGTTTTTTATGTCTGGTTGCGGTTTAGTTGCAAAAACAGTTTCATCTGAAGACTCTTATTTAGATAAAGCTGAATTCGCTGTGGGAATTAAAAAAGAAAATTTATCACTAGTTCCTGGCAGTATAACTTCTGCTATAGATAGTGTACATTTTTCAATAGCAGATAAAAATAATAATCTTTACAAGTGCTACTATACAACAATAATGTCCGTTATTGATTCAGATGCAGTATGTACAAAAATTAGAAATGATGGTTCTGAAGATAAAATTGGAACTGTTCCAAATTGTAATGCTTTATTAAAAGCAGCTGGTAAATGTTAATTTTAAGTTTAATATTTCACTTTATAATTTAAGAGAAATAAATATTAACATTCAAAAAATCTTCATCTCAGTAGCCTTACATAAATCATTTGACTACCTTAATCTTAAGGTTCTTTCCGCTAATATACCTATACTAATAGGTATATTTTACCCAAAAATAAAATTTTCATTTATTTTTAATAATATTTACTAAAGAACCATAAAAAAAGGAGGTTTAAAACCTCCTCTTTATATTAGATTAACAAGTTAATAACAATTACTTTTCAGGAACAATTGTTAACTTGATAGTAGTCTTAACATCAGCGTGTAAAGAAATAGCAATATCGTACTCACCAACAGTTCTTAACACCCCTTCTGGTAAACGAACTTGGCTCTTTGCAACTTCAACACCTGCAGCCTTGAAAGCATCAGAAATGTCTCTTGTACCAATTGAACCAAATAATTTACCTTCATCCCCTGCTTTAGCTGCAATAGTTAAACCATTTTCTAAAGCATCAATCTTAGCACATAATGCTTGTGCATCAGCTAATTCTGCAGCAATCTTCTTTTCAAATTCAGCACGCATAGCTTCGAACTTTTCAAGATTTGCCTTAGTTGCCATCACAGCCTTTTTCTGTGGAATTAAATAGTTACGAGCAAAACCACTCTTAACCTTTACTTTATCGCCTAGACCACCTAAGTGAGCGATCTTATCAAGAAGAATAACTTCCATTACCTTTCCTCGGTTTAAAAAATATGTTAGAGTTAGGCTACTATTACTTACCGTGTAAATCGGTATATGGTAATAATGCCAAGTAACGTGCACGCTTAATAGCTACAGCCAACTGACGCTGATACTTTGCACGAGTGCCTGTAATACGGCTTGGTACAATCTTTCCAGATTCAGTGATGTAGTTCTTTAAAGTATTAGTATCTTTGTAATCGATTTCAGTTACGCCTTCAGCAGTGAAACGGCAGAACTTACGACGACGAAAATAATGAGCAGCCATGATTATTCCTTATCTTCCTGAGCAACTTCTTCAACAAATTCTTGTTCTTCAGCTACTTCTAAATCTACTTCTTCATCAGCACGTACGCGAACATCGCTGTGAGCCTTTGCCATAATTGGTGAAGGTTCAGTGATAGCTTCTTTAACGCGAATGATTAAACTACGAATAACAGCATCGTTATAACGGAACAATTCTTCAATTTCATCAATTGCAGATTGTTCAGCTTCAACGTTTAATAATACGTAGTATGCTCTGTGCAATTTGTTGATTGGATAAGCTAAAGTACGACGACCCCAATCTTCGTGACGGTGGATCTTACCACCAGACTTTTCAATAATACCAATGTAACGTTCAGTCATACCAGGAACTTGTTCAGCTTGATCTGGATGAACCATGAACACTATTTCATAATGACGCATCTAATGCCCCTTACGGATAACAGCCTTTATGAGCTCAGTCAAACTCTCAAGGCAAGGAACTAAAATAACGACTGATTCGGCTCGGTATTTTAAACAAAAATTGTAATATACGCAAGTATTTTTTAGATTATTGTCCTATACATGGTTTTACATACAAAAATCCCGTTATAATCAAAACTCAATAACGGGATTTTAACTTTATGTTTTATAATGTATTATTATTTATACATACTAACTTTCTGTGTAAGCACAGCATCTTGTGTAACAGTCTTGCCGTATGAATCCTTACCTGTAGCATGGATACCAAATACAATTTCACTAGGAACTTCTTTTAATTCCCAAAGTTCAACTCCATAGGTTATTGAATTTTCTTTACCTACAATAGCAACAGGTGTAGATTTAATCCAATTTTTATGTCCAAAAACTTTGTACCTAACAACTGAACCATCACTTAGTTCAAAATCATTATAAACTCCTGTTAACCCCTCTTGCTTATTTATAATTTCACCATATTTATCCCTTATGGTAATATCATAAACAATTTCCGCATCACTGTAGAAGTTATTTTGAATTTTAGCGCCACACCACGACCTATGACAATCCATATTTTTAAGTTCTATCAATTCCTCATCGTATGAATGTTTTTCAGAGTTTGAAACACCATCAAAAGTACCATGTTTTTTGAAATAATTCTTAATGTCTACAATTGACAATCCATTCTCTAAAGCTTTTTGAATTTCAGTAACAGCCCCTTCATACTTATCAAGTACTGCTAAAATATTCGTAGGTAAAGAATCAATTTCCCAAGTTGAAGTGATCATTAAAGTTATCAACACATTTAATGCGTTATTATCATAGGTCAAAGGTTCCACATCATTAGAGCCAAGAAGCTTTTCTGAAACTTCTTTACGAGCTTGTAGACAGAAATCATCTCCTGTAAGACCTTTTATCTGTGCATAATTTGCAATAAGATCATCAAAAGTACTTGGTATCTTATAAGCTACAAAATCACCATTAACTCTCTGCAACCAATCATTTGACTCTATACAAGATTTTCTTTCTACAGACCTACCTGCATATTGATCGTATAATTTATATATCAGATAATCATCTAATATTTTTACACTGTTTTTAATACCATCAATACGATATTGTTCAGAAACAAATGCTTTTGAATTTGGATTATCACTTGAATTTAGGAACCAATTATAAACATTGTGATTATAATGTTTCACAGGTTTTTTACCAACAACTATACCACTATCATCATTTATTTCATAAAGATCTGAAGATGCGTATTCTCCATATTCATTTGGAACTTCTAGATCTAAAAATACCTTCTTTCCAAGTAAATCACTATATGTGTTAGATTCAGATAATCCAAACCACATACCAACACCTTCTATCATCTCTTTTGGACATGCAACTCCTACCTCACCTGGAGCATTATCCCATCCACAAGATATATAACGTATATCCAAAGTTGTACAATTTTTTAAACCACTTCTATCTTCAATTAATTCCTCTTTTGAACATTCATACAGTACAGGTTTAACTTTTGCACCTAATTGACCAGCATTATGTACTTGAATTAAAACAGCACCATTAGGATTAGAATTGTCAACATAAACTGCAGACATCTTAGGATTAACAAACACTTGAGGATTATCATCACTACCTAAAAGATCCTCTACACCTTCAAAAGTACCATTTTTAGCATAATAATTTTTAACATCATCAAACCTTGCACCATTTATTAATGCTTGCTTTATTTTCTTGATAACATTTTTGTCTATTACAGGTATATTTGCTAGAATTTTTTTTGCATAATCTGGGTATTTTGGTTGATGAATCATATAACCTTCAGAATCTGCTGGATTATCATTTTCTAATACCCAACGTAACTCATTTAAAATTCCAAAATAGGTTAATATAGCTAAATCTTCTTTATCATCTTCATCATATGAATTCTTTGTTAATTTTTCATAGGTTGTACCTAATTCCGCAGCAAATTTTACTCTTGCAACGTCACATGTGTAATTATTGGAATGTGCATAGGCTATAACTAGATTTTCAACTTCTGAAGGAGTAACCGTTAATCTTGCTACACCATCTTTATCTACATTCCAATCTGTATATTCATCAATACAATAACTTACAAACCAAGGTCTATTACGCTTCTTATAATCATCCCTTATAGCAAGTATAGATGGTTTAGATTCTAATTCTTTTGGTTCAAATTTAATAACATTATTATTATTAAATATTGTAAATCTAGGGTCATAATATAATGGTGGAATTTCCTCATTTCCATTCATATAACTATATATAGCAAAATCATCTGAATTAAACTTACTTTGATCTTCAAAATATGTACCATAGACTTTACCTGTATATGAACCTTCTCTTGCACGATTCACATAATCATTAACGGTAATTTCATAGCTCTTTATTTCTATTGGTTTATACCCACTTTCTGTATATGGTTGTTCTACCATATAACCTCTAAATTCACCATTTCCTGATAAATTTACACCATCTAAAACTTCTAGAGATAAAATACCCTTGCCTTCTAAAGCAATTTTTGGATCAGATCCAAAAAATCTTGTAATAATATTTCCATCAGTATCTTTTAACGTCCAAATGAAAACAGGATTTGGTGCAAATGTTACAGTCTTATTATCGATGTAACATTTTTTATCTTCATCAACACAATTAATTTCAAATCTAGGAATCGGTACTGCAACAGCATTATTTACAATTATATCCTCATTTGCTTTTACTGATGTTTCAGCACTAGATATTTCCACTTCATCTACTGATACTTTTAACAAAGAATCTTCTTCACTTTCTGTTTCAGCAATCTTAGCTTCTGCAATATATGTACAAAACCCACTTGCTGTGTCACATATTGTTTTTGAATCATTCTTCATTTCAGAAAGAGTTGTATTCAAAACCTCTTGATTCCCTATAAACACTTTTATAACAGGATCGTCAGTTTCAGGTTGTTCTTCATCTGCAAAAACAGATATTGCTGATGCTTCATCAGGATTTTTAAATGAAACAGTATAGTCTACATTATATAAACCATCTACTTCTGATTTCCTAACTCCAAAAGGAGAAACACTTACTGCATATTTTTGTTTAATTTCAACTATTTTTGATGGTTTATAATACTCTTCATCTTTCGGATCTTCTGGAGTTATTTCACCACCTTCACTTGGATCTTTTGAAGGATCTTCTGGGGTTATTTCACCACCTTCGCTTGGATCTTTTGGAGGATCTTCTGGGGTTATTTCACCACCTTCGCTTGGATCTTTTGGAGGATCTTCT
>JBJFGR010000116.1:0-2075 GCA_051892875.1 Succinivibrionaceae bacterium | reverse complement strand
GGGGTTATTTCACCGCCTTCGCTTGGATCTTTTGGAGGATTATCTGGATTTAAATTATTTTCAATTTCTTTTTGTATTTTCTCAGATAATTCTTCTGGAGTTAACTCTTCATTTTTAAAACTTTCAATTGTATCTCTGAATTCTTTTGAATTTTTATCGATTTCGTTTACATCTAAAGTGTTAATTTCTAAATCTTCTGTAACTTCTTCTGTTACATAACCTTCTGCTAATTTTGTTGATGCTTGTAAAGCAACTGCTTTATCTACATTTATAGAACTTTTATCATTGTAATCTTCTTCTATAGCATCTTTAGTTGTATTAAACTTCGTTGCTACATCTTCTAATCCTTTATTATATTCTTCTTTTGTTTTTACTTCTTTTGTTATTTGATCTGCTATTGTTGTAAAAGGTGTTACATTTAATATTTTATTTTCACCTTGATTATCTAAAATATCATCTGTAAATATCGTTCTAGTCAATGTTATTTTTTTAGCAAAATTTGTTGGATCTTTATCATAAAGGTAATTTTTTGCTGTTTCATCTACATTAATTAAAACCTTTGATTTTTTATTTTCTTTAAATTTATCATATTTAGCGTCGCTAATTTTAAATTTTAATATACCTTTATTGTCAGATTTACCTGTGGATAGAATATCATTTTCATCGCATGTTTTAGAAAAATCAAGGTCTATACAACCACTAACTCCTTCTAAATAACCATCAATCACTCTAACCTGTACTTCTGTACTTTTATTCACACTAGTCTGTTCATTATTTGATGATGAACCACCTCCGCCACCACCG
Organism: Succinivibrionaceae bacterium; assembly: GCA_051892875.1. Classification (GTDB taxonomy): domain Bacteria; phylum Pseudomonadota; class Gammaproteobacteria; order Enterobacterales; family Succinivibrionaceae; genus JBJFGR01. Next base: position 1,271 of record JBJFGR010000116.1, on the reverse strand, counting down.
CATGCTGTTGCAAGTGATGATATCGCTAAAAACATAGCAACTGATAATGCATTTCTATTTAAATTCATTAAATAATCCTCCTAACTAATTTAAAACCTCTAGTTACACATACTAATAAACAACACTATCTCAAAAACAAATTATCATAATAATTCATTTAAAATTAAGTGATGCTAGTTCTTTTTGCAACTTTATAGTTCTATCCCATTAAACATAAAATCCAAAAAAAAAATGAACAAACTCAAATTTTCAAAAAATAAAAAATAAATTTATACATTATTACTCTTATGTTTTTAGTAAAATTTTCTCGGATATGGCTTTTATAATAATTTTTCTTGCCTATTGAGATTAATATAAAACACCTATCTGATTTAAGATATTTGATTACCGGGGATGCGGACAAAAAACTGGACAATTATTTCACATTGCTAAGTCTGTATTGAACAGGACTCAATCCACCTAATGTATTTTTAAATATTAATTTCTTTGTAGATTTATGTATAACTTTATAATGATAAAATCCTATCTCAAGTTGAGCAGAGAGGATAGTGCATATTTACTTGATTAAAGTTGTTTTGCTCAATTTATAACTAACCTTGTCCCCAGTCTTATGACTAGGTTTTTTGTTTGTTTTCAGTTTTAAATATCATCAGATACTTTCTTGAAGTTATTGAGTATCTGTATTACAATGTAATACAGATAGAACAATATTTTATAGGAGGCGGTATATCAATATCTATCAGATTAAACGATGTTGATACTGATATTATTAAATCATATGCATCAATGCGTGGAATGACTATTTCAGAACTGGTTCGTAGAATTGTCATGGATCATATTGAAGAAGAATTTGACTTGAAAGAATATGAAAAGGCTTATGCTGAATATAAAAAAAATCCGGTTACTTATACCCTTGATGAAGTTATTGAGGAACTAGATTTAACATGAGTTATTCCGTTCTTTTTACTCAAAAAGCTAAAAAGCAATTATCAAAATTAGATAGGAATACTGCCAAGCTGATAGCTTCTTGGTTGAAAAAAAATTTGGAAGGTTGTGTAAACCCTAGAATTCATGATAAGGCTTTGGTTGCAAATAAGGTAGGTCAATGGAGGTACAGGGGTAAATAACAGTTTTATTAAATATATAAATAGTTTATAATATCTAAAATATTTTTTAGATTTAGAATTATGAACAAGATTATTTCAATAGGACAAGTAGCAAAAATATTAGGCGTTCATGTTCAGACTTTAAGAAATTGGGAAAGGTCAGGT
>JBJFGR010000115.1:0-1691 GCA_051892875.1 Succinivibrionaceae bacterium | reverse complement strand
AATCAGTAGTTGGAGTAGGTATTTGTTTCTATAAAAAAACATGTTCAGTAGCAGTTAAAAAATTCAAATAACAAAAATCTTTACTACTAACCATATGTAAATATATGGTTAGTAAATATTTTTAAATCAAAATATACATCTCTTTAATTAAGAGAAAATCTTGGGTATCCATTTTTTGTAGTACATTACAAACTACTAATCACTATATATTATGAATAATTGTATTCCGTCAATATTTGAAACTATAAAATAAATTAAATTAAATCAAATCATCATCCATACTAATTAAAACAGAATACGAAGAAATCACCATTAAACTTAAGCCTTCTATTTGCTCTTGAAATATAACATTATCCGACAAGGATTAAAGGAATTTATTATGAAGGCAAATTGGCTTCCTCTATCAGCTGCATTAGCTTTAGCTATCAGCTCTGTTTCAGCTTCTGCTGTTGATTTTCATGGTTATGCTCGTTCTGGAATGATTATTGACCAGGGGCATAAAGATGGTAGTAATACTTTAAATAAGAATAAAGTAGGTCGTTTAGGTAATGAATCAGATACATACGCAGAAATTGCTTTATCTGAAAAGGTATTTGATAAAGCTGGTGTATCTTTTAAGTTTAATTCAAAAATCGCTTATTCTTCTCAAGCTGTAAACGACTGGGAAGATTGTGGCGACGGTTCATATGATAAAGATAAGAATGAATCTAAATCTGCTGCTTGTGGCATTGGTCTTCGTGAAATCAATGCTGAAGTAACTAATGTTTTAGGTTTAGATGAAACATTATGGGTTGGTAAACGTTTTAATTCACGTAACGATATTCATATAACTGATTTTTACTACTGGGATGTTTCTGGTGAAAGCTTTGGTATGGAAGGTGCTAAAATAGGTCCAGGTAGGCTAGGTGTTTCATTAACAAGAAGTGATCGTCCAGAAAAAGAGGGTATTAAATCACGTAATTATATTTTAGACTTAAGATATACATCATTAGATTTAGGCTTTGGTTCTTTGGATCTTGGTATTGATTACGCTTTCGTTAATCAAACTGATGCAGAAAAGAAAGCTACTAAAAATGGTAAAGACGGTGTTATGTTAACAGCTCAGTACGCTTTCCCTGTATTAAATGGTTTTAATAAAACTGTAGCTCAATGGGGTACTGAAGGTTGGTCAAAAACTTTTGCTTACTATGGCGGTGGAAATTGGTATGGTGCTGAAGCTTTAAAAGGAGCTAAAGGTGGGCGTTTGATCAACTGGGGTGTTATTAGTCCTACTGAACAATTCCACTTTGCACATAATATCCTATGGTCACGTTCTATCAATATGTGGAATGGTATGAACTCTGTTGAAAACTTTGACGTAGTTGTAAGACCAGAATATGCGTGGAATGAATTCCACAAAACAATTCTAGAATTAGGTTATGGTTATGCTAATACTAAGAATGAAAATGGTTCAGAAGGCAAAGACATTCAAAAGAAATATACTATTGCACAAGCAATTACAGCAGGATCTGGTTTCTGGACTAGACCTGAATTACGTATATTTGTATCTTATAAAGATAATCCATCTAACGATGCTAAATTTACAAGAGGTGATTCCACAACATCATCTCACGAAATACAATATGGTGCTCAGATGGAAGCATGGTGGTAATTTGAGTTAAACTCAATAATCTATAAAACTTTAAGGGAGG
>JBJFGR010000114.1:0-8291 GCA_051892875.1 Succinivibrionaceae bacterium | reverse complement strand
TCCATATATTTTACTGGGTATTTCTAGTATTAAATCTAGCACCTTGATAAAAAAACATATGGAATGGTCGAAAGACCAAATTTAGTTGAAAAATAAATTTTTTTTCAGCTAAAACAGGGAAAATACACATTTATGTTGACACACCCAATGCGATTTCTTGGACACATTCCTCATCTAAAAATTCCTAAGTCTATATTGAACTGGACTCAATCCGTTCAATGAGTTTTTTATTCTATCATTATTGTACCATTTAATATAATTATTGAGGTATGTTTTTAATTCATCTAACGTAAGATCATTTAGTGAATGGTTATAAAAACATTCTGTTTTCATTCGCCCAAAGAACCCTTCACAGGCAGAATTATCCGGACTACATCCCTTCCTTGACATTGAGCGTATAAGCCCGTTTTTTGTTGAAATCTGTATCCAACCAGGCCATCTATAATGACACCCTCTGTCGGAATGAATTATTGTTTTACCACTTTTTGTACAAAGTCTTTTTATAGCTTCAGATAAAGTATCGTTGGCTAATGCTGCATTTGGTTTCTTACCAATCTTATAAGCTATGATTTCATCATTATAGCAATCTCTAATAATTGATAGATATAATTTTCCTTTGCTTGTGGCAAATTCTGATATATCAGTTAACCACTTTTCATTGGGAGTTGATGAAGAAAAGTCTCGATTAACGATATTTTCTACCGCAGGAGATATTTCTCCTAGGTATGATGAATATCTCTTTCTTTTACTTTTAATAACTTTTATTCCTTCTTCTTTCATAAGTCTTCTAACGATTTTTTCAGATACTGTGTATCCTATATTTTTCAATGATGTATGAAGTCTTCTATAGCCATAACATTCATAATTTTTGCTAAATGTATCTTTTAGCAATGGTCTAATAGCCTTGTATTTATCATCTTTGTGAAGTGCTTTTTCTACATAATAATAGCTACCTTTTGACATTGATAAATGATCAAGCAATGATAAGATTGAATACTTATTTTTTAAGGCACTGATAATAAAATATTTCTCTTTATTATTCAAATATTTATAATCAGTGCCCAGATCTTTTTTTAAGATTTCAAACGCCTCTGACATAACATCAACTTTCATTTGCAGTTCTTTTACTTGCTTTTGAAGTTTTGCAATTTCATTGGAATATTCACTAGCAGTAATTGATTTTTCAATATTCTCTATTGAAACAGCATTATTTTGCTCTTCAATTGAATCTATCCTTTTGATTCTCTTTTTCTTTTGTTGCAATCCTAATACTCCATATTTAAGATATTTCTTTCTCCAAGCATATATTAAAGTTCGTGAAACACCTTCATCAATTGCTACATCGCGAATATTTTCTGTTCCTTCAAAACATCTTTTTAGAATTTTAAGCTTTTGTTTGGCAGAAAAACCTTCAAAATTAAACCTTGTATAACTACTGATTTTCTTAACACCTGTTGGTTTAATATCAGGGAATTTTCCACCAGTTGATTCCCTTTGATTAATCCATTCATACAATGTTTGTCTTGATGGATAGCCTAATTGACGAATTGTTGAAGTCACGTTTTTTATTTTATCATAAAGCTCTAAAGCTGTTCTAATTTGTTTGGTTGTAAATACCATAGATCACCTCATTTAGGTGTCCAGAATTATGTCTGCACCCCTTAATAAATTGAATTTTTTATGTATTAATACTTGACACTTTATATTTCAGCAAATCCAATAACGTATACTGGCCTTTAGATTGATGTTTTTGATGGTACAATTTAATTGCGTTCACTAATTTTTCCGGCGTGTTGAAATATGCCTTTACGGTTTCATACTTCTTATCATACTTTAATTTTGGTAAATTCTGTTTACAATAATCGCTAGGACTCATCTTTGACTTTCCCTTGCAATACTCATCATACTTATTTTCACTACAAATAATGAGCATCTCTATCTCCGGAGATGTAACAATATTAACTACGTCAATCTTGTCTTTGTAAGGCTTACTGATTTTAAAATTTTCCTTATCTCTATCCAAAATACGAATGACAGAAATTTGATCATCAAATTTCTTTCTCAAATATCTTGATTCGAATTCTTTTGCATCCCTGCATCTTATAATATCATCATCAATAAGTTCATTTTTTGCAAAAATTAACAAATCGTTCTCTAACAGAATATCCAATATGGCTCTCTCTGCAGCTCCTTCACATATACAAGCCTTAAATTTTGACAGTTTCATCACCTTATTCATTTCCATTACTCCTTAATTGGAATAATGGAAGATTCAAATTTTCTCTTCAACTCAATATATGCATTATATGAAGGGGCTGTACCTGTTAGGATTCCGCTTTGATAAACATCACTCTTTTTTAAATCGTTTCTTTTCAAAAGATCACGTAAATTTTCAACAGTTATACCACCATGATTTTTAGTTATAAATATATTATCATTTCTGTCATTTTCATCCAGAAGTTCAGGATAATGTGTTGAGTATACTAAAGTTCCTCCATTTTTATTTAATTTATAACTTTTGAAAAATCTAATGATGGTGCAAATGATCTCTTTATTGAAATGATTTTCAAGCTCATCTACCAGAATGTAGCCACCTTTCTGGAGAATATCCAAAGCCAAAGTAAATATAAATATACCTCTAATGGTGCCAGACGATAGATATTTATTCAACTCTATAGAATTAAACAGTACTAATTCATTTTCCCCTTTAAACTTTAAATGAATAGAATGTCTTTCATCTTTTTCAAAAATTAAATACTCAATTGAAGGATCAAGATATGCAATTATTTCAAGCGGGATTTTCCCTTTGAATGGTAATACGTTAATGTTTGTAAAATCTAAAAGACTTATAACTTCGGGGATATCGTTGATTTCTTTGTTTCTTGCAATAATGATACTTATATCTTCGGCCAAAAATTTTTCTTGATTATTTCTTTCAATCAATAGTTCCGCATCACCAAAATCTAGCAGATGGGTACGAGCAGTAATTTTAGTTGCCTTTTTACCCCATAATCTTTCTGATACGATCCTATAAATTGGACTTTCGCTACCCATTTTCTTGAATGCAATATTCGTCTCTAATTTACAAATTTCTGCTGTACTTTCTGAATAAAAAAATATAATAAACATGACATTATCAGACTGTCCTAATATATCTTTTTCACGTATATCATTAATTGGCCTATTTAAAAGTAGCTGCAGAGCCAAAAGAATTACCTTTAATGTAGATGTTTTACCAGACGCATTAATTCCTGCAAAAACATTTGTTGTATTAAGAAAAACTGTTGAAAAAAGAGGATATAGATAATCTCTCTGCTCTTCCGATACCCTTTGTTGTGCGAAAAAGCATATATCAATTTTTTCTTTAAAAAGAGGCAAGCCGTCAACTACTATCTTCAACAGTTTCATTAGTTTTTCCTTTATTGTTAAAAACAGATAACTCATACTTAGTATTGATGTATAATAAAGAATACCACTTTAGGATACAATTATCAACGCAAATCGCGTTTATAACCAAAATCATCTACTTTCAACCAAAAAATCTACCCTAAATTCCAACTAACAGGTATGCACAAAGAGACTTTTAACTTTTTATTTTTTATTTTTTATTTTTTATTTTTTATTTTTTATTTTTTATTTTTTATTAATCAGTTCTATATCAAAAGTTCTAGTACCATTTTCTTTAAAATTTAAAATGTGGTTAATACCTCTAGGTGAATCTTCTAGATGATGCGAAACAAATAAGATTTGAGTATTACCATTTTTCATCATAAATTCAACAAAACGTTTAACAAGTTCTCGACTTAAACCATCTAAACCTTGCAAAGGTTCATCTAGAATTAGTAGAGGAGGTTGTTTAACTAAAGCTCTGATAATTAACAATAATCTTTGTTGACCAAAGGACAAGGATTTAAAACTTGTTTGAGCTTGTTCTTTTAAACCTAAAATATTTAACCATTCTAAAGCAAGTGAAATTTTTTCATCACCTGGTTGTTCGTATAGTCCTATAGTATCAAAATATCCTGATAAAATAACATTTAGAATAGAACAACCGACACGATAATCTAAATGAAAAGCTGGACTAACATAACCGATATGCTTTTTAATATCCCAAATGCTTTCACCACTGCCTCTTTTAATTCCAAATAAAGTTAAATCATTACAGTAACTTTGAGGGTTATCACCAGTTATTAATGATAATAAGGTAGATTTACCACAACCATTAGGGCCACAGATTTGCCAATTTTCATAAGGATTAATAGTCCAATTTAATTTGTTTATTACAACATGATCTCCATATTGGATTGTCACATCCTTCATTATTACTATAGGCTGATCTCTATCTACTGAGTCCACACAATCAGAAGGTACTTTCGGTAAAGTAATTATCTTTGGAAGATGCTCGTAATGGGTTAATTGGTGAACAGCACTATCATTTAAAATTTGATCAATCTGCCCAAATTTTACTAGTTCTTTGTCCATTATTAATCCAAGATTTTGGCTTAGTTTAGATATTTCGTCAAAACGATTTACAATAACAATTATAGAGGTATTATCTTCATAGATACTTTCTAGAAGTTGTTGTAAATCCTGGCGTGCTTGGATGTCTAAACCATCAAATGGTGCATCTAAAATTAATAAATCTGGTTTTTTTAATAAAGATTCAATAATTAATGTTTTTCTGCCTTCACCACTTGATAGTAAATGATAAGAACGTTCTTTAGCATATAAAAAATTTAATTTATCGCATAACGAATTAATTAAGTTATCATCTGTTGTTATTTTATGGAACATCTCAATAGGAGTAAATCCAATTATATCGTTTTCGTCATCGGAATTTCTTCTATTAAAATCTTCTTCTATTAAAGCAAGTTGCTTTTCAAAAGATACCAACGCTACATTGGTATTTTCAGGGGTTTTTCCTGTTTTTAAAATGAGTTCATTTGCAAGTGCTTGAGCAAATAAAGTTTTTCCACTACCATTTGTCCCTACAAATGTTGCGAAACAGTGATTATCTAGTTCTAAATTTTTTATGTTGAAATTAACTTTATGATCTTTGGTTGTAAATGTACAATCTTTCCATACGTACATGGTTAAATTCTCCAATTGATAATTGTATGTAAAAATTTGTGATCTATTATAAACTTTTTGTTTTGTATAAAGAAAGTGCTAATAGAGAATTTTAGCACTTATTGAAAAATTAACTAATTTTGATGTAACTTTTTTTCCCAAGCATAAGCAGTAGTAATGCTTTCTTCTAAAGTTTTGGAAGGTAACCAATCAAGAATGTCTTTAGCTTTTTGGTTGTTTGCTACTAAAGATGCAGGATCTCCGGATCTTCTTGGCATTTCTTTTACTATGATTTCTTTATTTGTAACCTTTTTACAAGTTTGAAATACCTCTTTAACAGTATCACCACTATTTGTACCTAGATTAAAAAAGTTGGTATTACCACCTTTATTGAGATAATTTAATGCTAAAAGATGAGCATCAGCTAAATCTTCCACATTAATATAATCTCTTACACAAGTACCGTCTTTTGTATTGTAGTCAGTTCCAAACATTTGAAATTCTTTTCCACCACTAAAAGTAGATTTTAGTATATTTGGTATAAGATGGGTTTCTGGATTATGATTTTCTCCAATGTGGCATTCGCTATTAGCACCTGCTACATTAAAGTATCTTAATCTTACGGATTTTAACCCATAGGCTTTATCATAATCATCCATGATTTTTTCAATCATTAATTTAGTTTGACCATAAGGGTTTATTGGTTCCTGAGGGTGTTTTTCATCAATTGGGATATACTTAGGTTCCCCATAAGTTGCAGCAGTTGATGAAAATACAATCTTAGAAACGTGATGATCTAGCATGCTATGTAGCAGACTAATAGTGCCACAAACATTATTTATATAATACTTTTGAGGATCTTTAACACTTTCACCTACTTGTGAAAAAGCTGCAAAATGAATAACAGCTGAAATAGTATTTTCATTGAAAACTTTATTCAATTCATCAGGGTGGTTTAAATCCCCCTTGTAGAATTTTAAGGAGCCAAATTTTTTTAGTGTTTCAATTGTTTCTATATGACCAGTTGACAAATTATCAAAAATAACAACTTTTTCACCTTTCTTAAGTAAAGCCATTACACAATGGCTTCCTATATATCCAGCTCCACCTGTTACTAAGATCATAAATAAACTCCCTTACTTATAGCTTTCTGCTAATTTTTTGAATGAAGGCATTGATCTTTCAATCATGTTTGTAGAAACGCAGTATGCAACACGAACATAGCCTGGGCAACCAAAATCATCACTAGGAACTAGTAGAAGATTAAATTGTTTTGCACGTTCGCAGAACTTATTAGCATCATCTTCTAAACATTTTACAAATAGATAAAATGCTCCATCAGGATGTACACATTCAAAACCAAGTTCAGTTAATCCGTTAAACAAGAGATCTCTATTCTTTTTGTAAATAGATAAATCAGAAGTTAATGGGGCACATTTTTCGATAACGTGTTGCCATAAAGTAGGTGCACAAATAAAGCCAAGAGAACGTCCTGAACCACAAATTGCGGCATACATTTTTTGAGAATCAGGCATGTCATTAGGTACTAGAATATATCCAATACGTTCACCAGGTAGGGATAGAGCTTTACTATATGAATAGCAAATTAATGAATTTTTATAGTAATTTGTTATAAATGGAACCTTTTTTTCATAAGCTATTTCACGGTAAGGTTCATCTGAAATAATATAAATAGGGTGACCAAATAGTTCACTCTTTTCTTTTAAAATATTTGATAAGGCATTAATTTGATCTTTCCCAAAAATTACACCAGTTGGGTTATTTGGTGAATTTAAAATAACAGCAACGGTGTTTTCGTCTATCATTTCTGCAAATTTTGGTAAATTTAAACCAAAAGTTGGTAGTAAAGGTGGAACAACACGAAGTTCTGCACACATAGATTCTACAAATACTGTATATTCAGTAAAAAATGGTGCAAAAACTAAAACATTTTGATTATCCTTATCAATAATTGCTCTTAAAGATATTGTTAAAGAAGCTGCGGCACCACAGGTTAAATATAGATTATCAGCAGTAAAAGAAGTATTAAATCTAGAATTTAAATTATCTGCTATTGCTTGACGAGTTTTGGGGTCTCCCTGAGCAGATGAATAACCGTGAACTTTAGTTGATGGTCTTTCATTTAATAATTCTTTAACTGTATTTTCAATTTCAGTCGGTGCTTCAACACTTGGATTACCAATACTGAAGTCAAAAACATTTTCTGCACCTATTTCAGAAGCTCTTTTTTTACCGAATTCAAATAATTCACGTATTACGCTACGACGTGAACCTAATTCATACATTTTGTTATTAATCATTTTTTTTACCTCTACTAGATATGTTAATTTTAATATTAAACATTTATTAGTCAAGTATAGAAAATTTTATTAAACGCAAGTTTGTTCTTTGTTTTTTAGTTTTTTAATTAGTTAAATATCCGTAAGATTTAATAGTGTAGATAAATAGTACATTTGAGATATGTTTAACATGGTTATTGATATGAAGTAAAATATTACTTTGCTTATCAATAGATAATAAAAGCTCGCAGTAAGAATTTTATATCAATTGTAGAATTTTTTTATGCTAAAATATATCGTATAGGTACATAAATATTAGAATTCATTTAATGCTGAAAATTTAAGGAACAATAATGAGTAGTATATTAAATCCTAGTAATGAAGATTTTTCAAAATTTGTTAACACACAGAGTAATTTTTATATTGATAAAACAGATTATATCTCAGAAACAATAAAGCAAATAAATTCCGAAGGAAGATATATATGTTTTACCCGTCCAAGACGTTTTGGGAAAACCATAACAGCCAAAATGTTATCAGCATACTACTCAAAAGGTTGTGATAGTAAAGAATTATTTGCTAATTTAAAAATAGCTCAAGATCCTTCATTTCTTACTCATTTAAATAAATATAATGTTATTTATATTGATATGAACAGTATAAAAGCTAAATATGAAGATTTTATTTCTGTTTATGATAATCATCCTATAATAAAAGATATTGTTGATTTTATACAATTTTCTATTATGTGGGAATTAAAACAAGTTCAAGAATTTGCTGATTCATTTGTAGGTAATCCTTTTATAAATGATAAATCAGTAGTATCTGCATTAAGTGTAATTTATGAAAAATTACGTGCTAAATTTATATTTATAATGGATGAATGGGATCTTATTTATAGAGAATATAAGAATGACACAA
>JBJFGR010000113.1:0-8305 GCA_051892875.1 Succinivibrionaceae bacterium | reverse complement strand
TAAACAAAATTTGCATCTTAAATTACAAGCTTCGAATAAAATACAATCAAAACCAAAACGTATATCTTGAGAACTAGTAACCATTTCGCCAATCCAAATAATCTATTAAAACTTCTTTATTGTTTTCAATATACTCATAAACTCTTTTATAAGGACAAATCGTAGGTTTAAACTTATTAAAAACAATTGCAATCCAACAAAACATTTGACATCTGTTATAATACTTACATGTTAAGCATCCTCTTTTTTGTAAACCTAGGGTTGCTTTTATCTTATTTGTATTTTCTTCTGTAATGTTTTGTGTATATTCACCATAAAAATTTTCACGTGGTAATAAAGAACTGCAAGTTGCACAATCTACACTCCATTCACCGTGTGTAATTTGAGAACAATATTGACAATCACAATATTTCGAAATGTTATCTTTACAGAAATATTGGAATAGCCTCTCTAATACTTTAATTTCATATAATTTGTTTTTAATAGCCCATTCAAAAAAGCTAAATATTTCTTCGTCAGTTGGCAGCAATTCTTCCCAGTTTGGATTTGCGATATAATAATTTAAATCTATATTATATCCGAGTTCTTTGAAATACTTTAAATGTGATTTATCGTTTATAAAAGCTTGAATTGAAGATTTTGTTAAAGTAATTGATATTTTCTTACCAACATTATTTTCTTTAAAATATTTAGCAGATTCTAGCATAGTATTCAATTGAGTTTTAGTTTTAAATCTATTACAAGGATCATAACTCAAATTGATTATACCTTTTGAATAATTTACTAGATCTAATACTCTTTTTCTTTTATTGAATACTCCGTTAGAAAGCCAAGAGAACAGAATATTAATTTTAGGGAAATGTAATTTAAAAAGGGAATTTATATTATTAACAAATTTATAATAACTATTAAAAATTTCATCCGATAAAGAATCGAAAAAGATTTCTCCTCCCCATAGCATTAAATATACAGTTTTTATAGAAGGATATTTTTCATATTCTTTTCTAAAATTATCATAAATAATTGTATGTAAATTTTCAATGTATTTAGTATCTATCTTTTTGTTTATGTGTGATTCAAAACAAAAATTACATTTTAGATTACAATTTTCAAAGAACATACAGGCAATTTCATATGATTCTGGCTCTTTGTAAAAAGGTATAATCGGAGGAGTTACTTTTTCCATTGTAAATATCTCTTAATAATATCTGGATTATTCTTTATATACTGTCTTATTTTTCTATGCGGGCATTCTTGTAAAATGTAATCTTCATGACAAAGCTGCATCCAACAGTACATACTACAATTATTATAATGTTCACATAAAAAGCAATTTCTTTTTGTCATACCTTTCTTAGTTATATATTCTACTGCATCTTCTTCTTTTATATGTTTAAAATCTTTTCCATAAAATTGAATTAAATCCAAAGAAGGGATATAAACATTACAACTATAATGTAATTTATTTTCATAAAAAATGACTGTATTTTTACAATTACATGCTTTCGTTATTTTTTTATTTGAGTCTAAAGTATTTTCAAGTAAACTTTGTAAATAAATACAATTAAAGATGTCATTATCTAATAAGGTCTTAAAGAATATAAAAATATCTTCATCTGTCGGTAATAAAAGATCTTTATTTTTTGTCGGTACATAGTTGTTTATATCTAAGTTTATATCTTCAAAGACTTTTAGCTGTTTTGGATTTTCAACATAGTTTTTTATTGCAGGTTTTGTTAAAGTAATAGCAACGTTTTCAATTAAATTGTCATTTTTTAATTTATTAAAGTTATTTATAAATAATGATTTTTGTTTTTCTGAAGTAAATCGTCCAAAGGAATCATAAGATAGAGTTATTTTAGAATTTATATCTTTTAAAAAGTTTATTACTCTTTCTATATTATCATAGATACCATTTGACATTACATGGCATTGTATTTTAATTTTATGAGTAGAGTACTGAGATAAAATGATATCTTTGTAGGCATTTATAAATTCATCAGAAATGCTATCTTGAAATAGTTCGCCACCTCGAATAGAAAGTTTTAAGATTTTAGTATTTGGATGTTTTTTTAAGAGTGCTGATATAAGTAAATTTAACTTATTAGGTAAACTCTTTAAATAATCTATACTTATTTCTTTTTGTGTATGATTTTGAAAACAATGTAGACAATTTAAATTACATTTTTCTAATAGTACACAATCTATTGAAAGAGTATTATTTTTTAATGTTTCGTAATCTATATTCATGATAAAGTGTTTTTGGAAAACTACATTCTTTTTGTAAAATGCAAGGCTTACAGATATTTGCTAGCTTACAACTTAAACATTGTTGTAAAACATTAGTTTGTGTATATTGGGGACATCCCCTTTTCAATATTCCACTCGGTGTTAAGGTATATGTTTTAGAACAATCACAATTCCAATCAGTTAAATTTTCTAATAAAAGATTTTTAAATGAAAACGACCAATCTTTAGATATTTTACATAACCAATTATCAACTCTTTCGTAAAATTCAGCTTTTTTAGAATTATCAACTAATTGTTCAAATTTTACACCAGTTATAGACTTTATCTTATCCAGTTTACTCAATAGTGTTAAAAAGGTATTATAATCACAATTTATTAAGTCTTCCGTTAAAGTAATTAAAATAATACAAGAAAGATTGTACTGTTCCAATAGTTTTAAATTGTCTATCCAAATATCAAATTGTTTCAGAGTGAATCTAGTTTGATTCCAAGAGGTAGCAATATCTAAATCATAATCTTTTATTAATTTTAGAGAAGTTGTATTTAATAATAATAGATTAGTTGAAATAGAGCTTATTTTTTTTGTTTCTAGGATAGGTATTAATTTTTCTTGTAGTAACAACGGTTCTCCACCAAACAGTATCCCACGGTCGAAAAAAAGTGTCTTTAATTGTGATATAAATACAGATTCATTATATCTTTCTACTTTTTTATGTAATTCGCAGTGTGGACAGTCTAAATTACAAGAGTATGTTGGAATGATGTATAATTCTTTTATAGTTTCCATCCTGTCCTCATAATTATTTCTTTTCTTTTGAGCATTTCTTCGCAGTGATTTTTAGTTTGCTTGTTTGTGTTTCTTAAAGAGGTACAGGCATTACACAAATTACACAATTCACAGGTCAAGCATTTTTCACTTAATAAAGTATTTATATCTAATTTTTCTTTAGTTGGTATTACTTTTTTTGTGTCGAGTGGTAAAGTCAATCCAGAGGTTCCGCAATCTTCACACCAACTATATGTAATTTCATTTGTATTAGATAGCCAAAACGCTCGAATAGTTGACTTACAAGAGAGATTAGTGTTAAAATTACATCCTCCATTGTAAAATTGTATTTTGGTATCCTGATATTTATCTAATCCTAATTCTTTAGCTTTTAACCATATATCAATCATTTTATATAAAGGATAAAAATTTTTTGATTTACCAAGAGCTAACGTCATGTTTAATTTACATTTGGTGTTTAATTTTTTGGCTAAATGTAAGTGATCTAATGCTTGCTTTTCGTTTGCATTGTTTATAAGACTGATAAAAGGTGGTACATATCCAATTCTTTCTTTGAACATAATCATGACTTTAATAAACATTTCTTCGGTATATGGTGTATTTTTATCCCACAATCTATCATTACCATATTGAAAAGAAGTACCAATGCCTAACCTTTTATTTTTAAATAGATTTTCCCATTTCTCGGGATGAAAATAAAAATCCTTTAAATTCGTTGTAAAAGCAATGTTAAATTCACCGAGTGTTAGTATTTCTTCGTAATAACTTGGATTAACACATAAAGGATCGCCACCAGTAAATATTAATCCATCTGGTTTTATAGTATTAATTACTTTTTTTAATTCTTCTGGAACTTTTGTCTGATGTTTTATATTAAGAAGACCAGCACTACAGAAAGTACAATTAAAGTTACAGCGACCAGTCGGTTTTATTATTAGTTCCATCGATTAGAAATTCCTTTTTAAAGTAATATATTGTCTTAAGTATAGAGTCGTATTGCCAGATATTTCCTATTTTTAGAAGAATTTTGTCATATTCTTTTTTATATTTACTGTATTTGTAGTCTTTAAAATATTTATCATCCGGTAATAAGTCATCGTCATCTAATGCTTCATAAAAAGGTACTTTAAAAAATTCTTCTAAACATTTAGCATAAATAATAGCTACAAATATAGTCTTTGCTGGATAAACTAATTTAGATTCTGTTTTAAAAAATTTAATTACTTGATTAGGTATGTTTTTATAATTAACCGTATAAGGTAAATTTATATCATCCCACTCATGTAATAAATATGATAATTGTCTTTTTTCTAATAGAGTTTTATTCATGTTTACTAGAACTTTAGAGTTTAGTTCTATTATAATAAGATCTTTAAAATATATTGGGATATACAAATAAATGAATGATATTATTACGTATCAAAAGATATTAGATACCGCATTAAATCGTATAAAACAAAAATGCCAAAACATCGACGCTCTTCCTGCTAATCTGTCAAGAGAATTTATAAACAATTCTAATTGGACTATAACAAGTAAAACAGTATCACATCAAGTTCAAACCAATACTTTTGAAAATCATACAATATCTGCTACTGCGACTGTTTCAGATAATATTTTATCAATTGTATCCAGTGCTACTGTTGCTCAGCAATTAAATGATTTTTTAGTTATGAGAGGTTTAAACAAAAGACAAGATAAGCTTGTGTCTTTTAAGGAAATGCTGATCTATTATAATAATATCGCGTCTTTTATTGCTACTAAAGTTGTTACAGTCACTAGTGCATTCAGTACTCTATCTTATTTATTTTATGATGCAAACGCTACTTCTTTTCCATCCACTGCAGCTTTACCAACCAATGCGTTGTATTCCAATGCAGAATTAACAACTGATATTAATGACCTATTAAAAGTTGTAAATAATGTCAGTAATACACATTTGATTAACACTGTCATTAATTATATCTCTAGTTCGTCTAGTAGTTCGAGTAGTTCTTCTTCATCTTCGAGTTCTTCCAGTAGTTCATCTAGTAGTAGCAGTTCGTCTTCATCAACGTTCATCGCATACATGGATATTTAAATGTCATTACCAGTAGTTAGTTACCAAACTATTATCAATCAGTTAAAGAGTTGGATTTTAAGTAATTGTTATAACTTTGATACAACAGTTGCAAATTTACCAGCAGAGTTTAAAGCTGGATATACTAATTCTCAACGCTTTGCTGGAAATGATACTGCCAATTCAAATTATAGAGTTGCCATTAGTAGCGCAGTACCTGTTTTTTCGCCATCAGTCTTTGAAACGCAATTAACAGAATTTATGACTATAGTTAATTTATCTGATAAACTCTCTTCGAATATTGTAGAAAGTGAATTTTTTGATTTAGTCTTGAATTTAATATCATTTTGCTCAACCAAATTAAATTTTGCCAGTAGTCAGTTTAATAGTAATAAGTACTTAATATACAATGGAAATAATACTGTATACACGTTTATCTATCAAATATCATCATTAGAAAAAGAAAAATTGATAAAAGCTGACGATTATACAAATTTGTTAAACCAGATATTACTTGTTTCTAAGCAAAATATACGAACTTATACATGTAAATATACAATAACTCTTTCTTAAAAGGAAATGATATGGCTATTCTCGGTGATTATACAAATGCAAACAAATTTTATATTATTAACTCTTCTGGTAACTACGAATGGGTACCTTCCCTTAGATTAGCAGAAAAATATACGAAGGACCCGAAATATAAAGAATGGTATAACAAAGATATTTATGCTACAAGTGAAGATTTTGTTGTAGTCGAAGGTAAAACATATTTAAAATCAGAATATAATAAGTTAGTAAAAGAAAAAGAACAAAAAGTAACTAAAGAATACGTTATAAATACTTTTAAACAGCAAACAGAAGAATATATAAATAGGGTTTTACTTGATTACGCTAATTCTTTTGGATATGATAATATTTATACAATGATTTCTTGGAAAGATTCTTCAATTAAAAAATATAAAGAAGAAGCAAAAGCTGCGATTGCATATAGAGATAAAATCTACCAATACCATTTCGATTGTATAAATTCATTGAATGTAGATAATATAGATTTAACAGCAGAATACTTAAAATACCAAGAAAACTTTCCAAAAGGTTAAAGTTTTATTTATTTCCAAAGACTTTATTAAATTCTTATATATAAGTAGTTAATATATGAGAAATCTTAAAATGGAATATAAAAAAATATATGAATTTTTAGTTTGGGATAATTGTAATAATAATTGCTCTTTTTGTTTTCAGCGAGAAGCACCCAGATTATTTAATCATCAAAAACGTGCATTTATATTAGATGAAGTTATAAATTTTATTCAAAGTGATAGATTTATAAAAGGTAGTCATATATTAGTTTGTGGTGGTGAAATATTTGATAAACCACAAGATAATCCTCAACTAAATAACTTTTTTTCTAAAATAATAACATTGATGCTGGATAATGTTATTGATTTGTTATATCTCAATACAAATCTTATCTATAAAGATCTTACAGGTTTAAATTTTCTTTTACAAATAATAAAGGACAACAACTTATTTGATAGGTTAAAATTTACAACGTCTTATGATTTAGAAGGACGTTTTAGAAAAGAAGAAGATAGAGATTTGATGCTTTCTAACTTAAAATGGATAAATAATACATATCCAGACTGTAAGATTGTTGTAAATACTATCTTAACAAAACAAGTATGTGAAGCTCTTATAAATGAAAGTTATAAATTAAGTACTTTTATGAGTGAATATAAATGTTGGGTTAATTTAATTCCGTATATTGTATTAGATAATAAATTAACAGCTAAGCGTTCAAATATTTTCAAAGCTTTAAAAATAGTAGATAACGATTGTCCAGGATATCTTTCTAAGTATGTACCAAACATGTCTATAACTCAAGAAAAGCTGTTATATATGTATAAGGACAATGAATTTAAATTTTGTAGTTGTGAGATAGATAAATGTGGTCATTCTATTAACTTCAAAAGATATTCCGACAAAGGAACTTGTTTTTGTTGTGATTTGATTGAGCTATTCAAAGAGATATAAAAATGAAAGAAGCTTTTGAATATTGGTTGAATTATAAAAAATTATCCGAAGAAGAATTAATTCGACTGAATACCATTCGTGAAGAAGATAAAATTTTTTCTAATGAAAGTGATTATAAACAATTAGAAGATGAATTATTCAATAAAATGCCATTTTGTCAATTAAATTCAGAAAATGCGCATATTACAGTAAGTCCGACTGCAAGTGAATTAATAGAAAAATTATTTGAAACTTTCGTAGACGATGATACTCTTATAATTTCTACTTTGGTAGAGCATCCTTCTGTTGTTAATGCAAGAAATAAACAGAAAAATATTTATAACTTGCATTATTATGATGAAATAAAACAGTTAAATCTCAGTAAATTAAAAAATAATATAAAAGGTTTTAAAAAAGCATTTATATATATCATTGGTGCTCAAATCTCAACTGGAGAAATAACTACTCAAACATTTTTCAACAAATTAAAACAAACATTGAATGAAAATGATATAGAATCGATTTTTGTTTTAGATGATGTACATGGAATGTATATTTATCCAAGAGATTATTCTTTTTTCAATTTTATTATCGGTACTGCACACGCTTTAATAAGACCGTATGATATGGGGATTCTCATTCATAACGATGCTTTAAATAAAAAAGAATATGAAATTGGCAAAAAAGTATATAACTGGGTTTATCAATATATAACAAAATTAGATATGATCCTAGAGCGTAAAGACAAATTGTTTATGTTAGGACAGATTTTAAATGAATATTTTGCTAAATACACAGATTTTCAAAGATATACTGATAATATTCCAAATATATATGCAATTAAAACTCCATATAAAACTTTTACACAAAAAATGTTGGATAATTTAGACGCTTATGAAATTCGTTTAGAAATTGCAGATAAAGCCCAAGGCGGAATAATTAGATTTAGAGCACAACAATTTATTACGTTTCCAGACTATTTATTAAAGGGCTTAAACGTATTAGATAAGATTTTATATACTATGCAGCGTTTTTAATCTTTATGATTATTAAGTTCGTTAAATAAATCTAAGTAAATGGTATTTTTTAACAGAAGAGGTTGAAAATATCTAATTGCATCTTTAATGTAAAAACATTCAGATATTTCGAAAGATTCACTCGTTGAAAATATTCCACTTAATGTTAATAAATCA
>JBJFGR010000112.1:0-39551 GCA_051892875.1 Succinivibrionaceae bacterium | reverse complement strand
ATTACCCCATAAGACTTTGGGTGCTTTTTAATGGTTAAAAACTCCTAAACACAGGAACTCCTTTATGGGGTATTTAACATTTTTATTCAATATATAAATAGTTTATGGTTGGTAGCTTTAGTTGTTTTATTGCTCAATCCTAATTTAAAATCTTTTGAAATTTATGCAAAAATTCATAATGAATATAGTGTTTATCTATGAACAGTAGGATGGTTATATTGACATAGCAATAACTCCTAAAATACAAGAATGAAGTATTGGATAATGAAGGATTGAATAGCAAAGATATAACTTAATTTTTTAGATTAGAATGTTAGAGTATGTTCGAAGAATCAATGTATTAAGAAATAATTTATAAAAATTTAAAAAAAAACTTTACAAACCATAATTATTCTATATAATAGCAGACATCCAATCAGTGGACAGATGGCAGAGCGGTTGAATGCACCGGTCTTGAAAACCGGCGACGCGCGAGCGTTCCTGAGTTCGAATCTCAGTCTGTCCGCCATTTCTTTTAATTAAAATCTTTATTTTTTCTATTTTGGTATATTTTTTTTGATTTATGTTTTATTTTTGTATAACTCTATTGAAAATGTAAATAACTTAATTTTAAAATATCTTAAAAAAACAGAGGTATAAAAACTGTTATATGAGAAATAATTCAGGCTTTACTTTAATAGAATTAATTATTGTTATTGTTATTTTAGGTATTTTATCTGCAGTTGCTGTTCCAAGGTTTTTGGATATGCAATCATCAGCTAGAGTGGCTTACCTTAATGAAGTAAAGGGGGCTATTGTTAGTGCTAATAATATGCTTCATGCTTATGCCGTAGTTCATAATATTGATGGTTTTTCTTTAGATTCAAGTGTTCCTAATAGTGATCAAAAAGCTGTATATTTTGATGGTTCAAATATTAAGCTTGCTTCTCCTTCTGATAGTGGTAAGTATGGTGTTTTTTTTCTAAATTACGGATATTTAGGCATAACTTACGGAACTACAAGAAATTCAGGTTTGGGACAAATTATTTCAAAAAATGCGGTAAATAATGAAAAAAACGGAAATAGTGAAAACTCTATTTTAAATATGTCTCCAAATAATATTGATGCTGTATGTGATTCAAGTAATAAGTATATAGAAATGTGTTATTATTCCTACAGTGATGCAAATAAATGGAAGGTTGCATATTTAGCTTATAGAGGATATAAACCAAAAGATTGTGGTATTAAGTATGAAGCTGCATATAAATCTGTTAATAATGAGATAATACCTCCAAAAATAACTGTTTTAGGAGATGGTTGCTAGTATTGGCTAGAATTTTTGTATTATTTATTTATTGTTTTTACTAACATTAAACATTTTTTACAGTCAAATTCTAATTTAAAGGTTTCATTTCCAATTTTTAAATAAAGATCTTCTGGTTTAACATGGTGGTGTATCGGGCATTTTCCAAAGCAAAATCTTAAACAGTGTTTCGATACTAAAATAATTTTATTAGAAACATCTGATTGATTTGTTTGTTTTTTACAATGTTTTTCAAGAGCATAAGTAACATTTATAGCACCATGATTTTCATAAAAATCTTTTGCAGATTTATTTAAAATATTTGCTTTAAAACCTAAATTTTGTTCAGATTTAGGTAGTAGTGGGGCATTTATAAAGTTGTGTTTTATATTGCGTCTTAAATTTTGTTTTTTTGTATAGAGTTTTGATATTACATTGCGACGTAATTGGTTGAGTACACTTTGTGGAATAAAGTAATTATATTTAAGATTAAAATCTAACTTAGTTAATGTATAAATTGTATCTCCTAATCTAGATAATTTTTCTAAAAGATTCTTTTTTAAAGAGTCAATATTATTTGCTATTTGTATTTCATCTAATGTGTATATTTCAGTAACAGAGTCATTCATTTCATCTATTGCAGTTATTATAATTTCTTTATCTGTTTCATTATATACTAATTGAAGTTTTAGTTTTCTGGTAGTGGCTTTGGGATTACTTAATTTTTTTTCAAAATCAGCGTCTTTATTACGGTAAAAAATAGTATTTAATTGAATTTTTGGCAGTTCTTGAAAAACTTCAATTTCATTACCATTCTGAACGGTACTAACCCTAAAACCATTTAAAATACCATTTTGGTCGTAATAATTTAAACTATCACCATTATTTAGTTGTAAACCTTTATTTAAACAAATTTTTAACCAATGATTATTTTGTTTCACAAGTGTCCCAATTTTATTACCAACAAAACCTGGGGCATCAAAGTTTGCATAATTATTCTTTATTTCATGCGCATTATATTCTGTAAAACCTCTGTTAAAGCTTTTTGAAACATCAGGTGTATATAATGTAGTTATTGTGCCATAGGAACTTTTAACAATATCTGTTTTTGTTTTAATAATATCATCAATTAATTTTCTATACCATGAAGTAACATTTTTAACGTAGTTAACATCTTTTAAACGTCCTTCAATTTTAAAAGAACTAATACCAATATTAATAAGTTCTTCTAAATTTTTACTTTGATTAAGATCTTTTAGTGATAACAAATATTTATCTTTTGCTAAACAGTTATTATTACTATCATAAAGAGATTGTGCGACTCTGCATAGTTGAGCGCATTCACCTCTATTTGCACTACGTTCAGTAATAACTTCGCTTAGGTAACAACGTCCACTCATTCCGACACAAAGAGCACCATGTATAAAAGCTTCTAATTTAACATTGGTGTTGTTTTTTATGTTGCGTATTTCTTTTAGTGATAATTCTCTTGCTAGTACGACTTGGTCAAATCCTGCTTCTTCCAAAAATTTAACTTTTTCAAGAGATGAATTGTCTTGTTGAGTACTTGCGTGGATTTCAAGAGGGGGTAAGGGACCATTAATCAATCCTAAATCTTGAACAATTAATGCATCAACACCGATATCATAGAGTTTAAATGTTAATTCACGAGCAACTTTTAATTCTTCATCAGTTAAAATTGTATTAAGAGTAACATGAACTTTTACTCCAAATAAATGTGCGTAATCACAAATAGATTTAATATCTTCAATCTTGTTACTAGCATTTACACGAGCCCCATAGGAAGGACCTCCGATGTAAACAGCATCAGCTCCACTATCTATAGCAGCGATTGCACACTCTAAATTTTTTGCAGGAGCTAAAAGTTCAATAGTTCTCATAAAACACCTTAATTGCTTTAAATAGTTTTATTTTGTGTTGAAGCATTTTTATTACTATTTTGTTTTGAGTTGTATAAATTTGCATAAGCTCCATTTAGTGCAAGCAATTGTTCATGATTACCCGATTCTACAATAACGCCATCATTAACTACGAGAATATGGGTAGCATTTCTGATGGTTGATAAACGATGTGCTATAATAAAAACCGTTCTATCTTTCATAAGATTTTCAAGAGCCTCTTGAACAACTAGCTCTGATTTATTGTCAAGTGCACTGGTTGCTTCATCTAAGATAACAATAGGAGCATTTTTTATAAAAGCTCTTGCTATAGCAACACGTTGTTTTTGACCACCTGATAATAATACTCCATTTTCTCCTATAAAAGTATCTAATCCATTTTCAAGGGATTCTACTAATTCAGATAAACAAGCACTTTTTAATGCTTTGTTTATATCTTCTTCAGTAGCATTAAAATTCCCCATAATTATGTTATCTCTTAATGTACCAGAGAATAAGAAATTATCTTGGAATACATAGGAGATTTGAGAACGTAATGATGAAATAGAGAAATTATTGATATTTTGATCATCTATTAGAATTTCACCACTATTGATTTCATAAAGTCTTGGTAATAAAGCACATATTGTAGATTTTCCGCCACCACTGTTACCAACAAAAGCTATAGACTCCCCTTTTTTAGCAGTAAAACTAATGCCGTTTAAAATTTTGCGGGTAGAATCGTAGCTGAATTCAACATTTTTAAATTCAATAGTGTTTGAGAAATTATTTAAAGTTTTTAAATTTTTTGCTGATTCTTTTTCTTCAACTGTATTGATAGCAAATATTTCAAAAATTCTATCAATAGCTAAAATTGATTTTTGAACATTTATATAGTTATTACCAATAGCTTTTAAAGGTGTATAAAGCATTATAAGCGCTGCAATAAATGAAACAAAATCACCACTTGTTATTGTATTAGTAACTATTAACTTGCCACCGAACATAATTACAATAGCTACTCCAATAGCTGCAACTATATGCATAACAGGTGATAACCAATTAGTTTCTTTTATTAATTTAATGCCCAATTTGAATAAATAATTAGCACTGAATTCAAATTTATCTTTCATGGAGTTCTGTAAATTATAACTTTTTATTATTTTGTAACCACTTGAGGTTTCATTATAAAGAGTTAAGATACTCGTTGATTCTTCAACTGTTTTTGTAGTTATTTTTTTTATTTTTTTACGAACTATTTTTAAAGGAAGAACCAAAACCAATAAAACACCAATTGCGATTATTGATAATTGCCATGAGGTATAAATAAGTACGCAAACTAAGCCAATAGAAGAAAATGCTCTTGTTAAAAATAATTTTAAATTACTAATCAAACCTGTTGATGCTAATTCAGCGTCATTGAAATATCTATAAATTATAGAACCTGAGTTATTTGTATCATAGTAGGTACTATTCATTTTTAACAGTTTATGATACAAATCTCTTCTGATATCAAGGGTTATTTTTCCCCCTACATATCCATTAACCCATTCTGATAAGTAAATAAAAGTACCTTGAATAATTGTAAATCCTACAATTATAAATGGAACATAGCTCGTAAATTCTGGTTGTTTTTCAACCATTACATTATCCATAAAAGGTTTTAAAAACCAAGCAACGATAGCATCTAATGCACCAACTGGAGCTGTTAATAATAAACCTAAAATAGCAATGTATTTATATGGTAAAACATAAGGTATAAAACGTGAATATGCTACAGAAAAACTACTATTTTTTATAAATTTAATCATAAATCAATGTCTTAAATTGTGAAAAATGCCTGAGAATTATATCATTTATGAGGTTTATTAACAAGGTAGGTGTTTTTATTGTTCATACGAATGTTTATTATGTAGAAATTTTTATCAGTAAACACGTTAATAATTTGACTATTAGGAATATGCTTATTACAATACATCCAGATGTACATATATAGATATGTAAAGTAGTTAAAGGTTTATAATTAACATTAGAATATAGAACAATGACAGTAAAAATTTTTGATACAAGAATTAAAGAGATAACACCTTTGTTACCTCCTATCGCCTTAATTGAAAAATATCCATGTTCAGATAAGGCTGCAGAAACAGTTGTAAAGGCAAGAGACGCTATTCATAATATTATGTTTGGAAGTGATGACAGGTTATTAGTTATAACAGGTCCTTGCTCTATACATGATACAAAGTCTGCAATGGAATATGCTGAACGTTTATTGAATCTTCGTAAAAAGTATAGCGACAAATTAGAAATTGTAATGCGTGTGTATTTTGAAAAACCGCGTACAACAGTTGGTTGGAAGGGCTTGATTAACGATCCTTATATGGATGGTTCGTATGATTTGAACGCAGGTTTAAAGATTGCCCGTAAGTTGTTGCTAGATATAAATGAAATGGGTATGCCTGTTGCTACAGAATATTTAGATGTATTAACTCCTCAATATTTAGATGAGTTTGTATCTTGGGTGGCTATTGGTGCAAGAACAACAGAGTCACAGGTTCATAGAGAATTAGCTTCAGGTACATCTGCTCCCGTTGGTTTTAAGAACGGTACAGATGGTACTGTAAAAATTGCTATTGATGCTTTGCAATCAGCACGTTCACCACACACATTTTTATCAGTAACAAAGTTTGGACACAGTGCGATTGTTAAAACATTAGGAAATGAAGACTGTCATATTATATTAAGAGGCGGTAATCATGGTCCTAACTACAGTAGCAAACATGTTAAAGATGCTGCAGATGCTTTGGCAAAAGCTGATTTACCAGCTTCTGTAATGGTTGATTTTAGTCATGCTAATAGTTGTAAGCAATTTAAGAAGCAAATGGAAGTTGGTGCTGATATCGCAAATCAAATTTCAAATGGTTCAAATAATGTTTTCGGTGTTATGATTGAAAGTCACTTAGTTGAAGGTAGACAAGATTTAAAAGATGGATGTGTTGCTGATTTAACATATGGTCAGAGTATAACTGATGCATGTATCGGTTGGGAAGATACTGAAATTTTATTAGCTCAACTAGCTGATGCCGTAGAAACCCGTAGAAATAAAAATTAGTTTTCTGCAGAATTTTCTGAAAAAGGGCGTTAGCCCTTTTTGTATTGTAATGAAGGAGTATTAGGAATGGCACGTTATTCTTTGGAAAAGGATAAGATAAAGGTTTTATTACTTGAAGGAGTAGATCCAAGTGCAGTAGAGACCTTAAATAAAGCAGGCTATACCAATGTTGAATATTTAAAAAAAGCAATGGATCGTGATGAATTAATTGAAAAAATCAAGGATGTTCATTTTATTGGTATTCGTTCTCGCACTAAATTAACTGATGAAATTTTTGAAGCAGCTCATAAGTTATGTGCAGTAGGTTGTTTCTGTATTGGTACTAATCAGGTAGATTTAGATTCTGCAAGAGATAGAGGTATACCTGTTTTCAATGCTCCATATTCAAATACTCGTTCAGTTGCTGAATTAGTAACAGGTGAATATCTTCAGTTATTCCGTACTGTTCCTGCTAAAAATGCTTTATTGCATCGTGGTGGTTGGGATAAGAATGCAAAGGGTTGTTTCGAGGCTCGTGGTAAGACTTTAGGCATTGTAGGTTATGGTCATATTGGCACACAGGTTGGTATTATTGCTGAAGCTTTAGGTTTAAAAGTTGAGTTTTATGATGTAGAAAAAAAACTTGCCTTAGGTAATGCTCATCAAGTGGAAACTATAGATGAGTTGTTTGCTAATGCAGATGTTGTAACAATGCATGTTCCAGAAAGTGAATCTACTAAGAATATGATTGATGCAGCAGCTTTCGCAAAGATGAAACCTGGTGTAATCTTTATCAATGCTTCTCGTGGTAGTGTTGTAGATATTGATGCTTTAGCATCAGCGTTGGAAAGCGGTCATGTTTCAGGTGCTGCAGTTGATGTATATCCTGTTGAACCTGCTAAGAATGGTGATCCTTTTGAAACACCATTACAGAAATTTGATAATGTGATTTTAACACCTCATATTGGCGCTTCAACATTAGAAGCACAATGTAATATTGGTATTGAAGTAGCTAATAAATTAGCATTATATTCAGACAATGGTTCTACATTAACTGCTGTGAATTTCCCAGAGGTTTCATTACCTGTACAAGGTAATGTAACACGTTTACTACATGTTCATAAAAATGTACCAGGTGTTATAAACCAAATTAATAAAATTTTTGCAGAAGAAAATATTAATGTAGCAGCTCAATATTTACAAACTACTCCAGAAATTGGTTATGTTGTAATGGATGTTCATTCTGAAAATGCTGAAGAAGTATTAAAGAAATTAAAACAGATTGATGGCACATTAAAGGCTAGAATTTTATTATAATAGTAATGAATAAAATCAGAGATTATTATTGAAAATTTTTTAGTAACTGTTAATAATTAACCAAAGCTCCTATATTTTATAGGGGCTTTTTTAGTTTTAATTATTAATGTAGATCTTTCAGATATACAAATTATCAAATCAAATAAAATAAAATCAAATATCAATGTATCTGAGAGATGTTAATGGTGTTTTTATTTGTAGTAATAATTAATGAGAGGTTGTTTTGATTAATACTACAGCCTTTTTAACCCAAGCTTTTGTATACCAACGGATAGTCATTGATATACCTCTAGTCCATTCATCTAAACAAAATGCTATCCAAACACCTAATATACCTAATTTTAAGTGAATTCCTAAAAACCAAGCTAAAGGTACTGAAATCATCCACATAGAGGCAATAGCCATAATCATTGGGAATCTTGCATCACCTGAAGCTCTGAGAGAGTTGATAATAATGATATTTAGAATTCTTCCTGGTTCCATAATTATAGATAATATAAATAAATTATGTGCTAATTTAACTATTTCAGGATCTTTGGTAATTGTAAGCATTAAAGGATCACCAATCCATAATGCTAATAAGATGCTTATTAATAATGATGCCCCAAAACCTATTTTTACACTAGCAAAAACTTGGTAATACGCTTTTTTTAGATCTTTTGCACCAATATATCTAGCAACCATAATTTCAGTACCAGTTGCAATAGATATTGCTGTTAACATTACATATAAACAGATCTGCATGTAGTATGTATGTGTTGCTAATGCTATAACACTCATAGAGGCTATATAAGATGTACATACCATAAATTGAAGATGCCAAGCTAGATTTTCACCAGCACCAGGAAGACCTACTCGTAGAATTCTAGCTAGTATTTTTTTACTCCATACAAAAAATTCAGTAAAAACTAATTTGTTATTGGTATATTTTTGAACTAGATATAAGATAAGAATCATAGCACATATGCGACCTAGAGACATGCCTATACCAGCTCCTAGAATGCCTAATTTTGGAATACCAAAGTATCCAAAAAGGAGTAAAAAGTTTATAGTGATAGTGATTATATTTGCAAATAAAGTAACATACATCGCTTGTTTTGTTAAACCATAAGCTCTCAAAACACTAGCACAACACATAGTAATAGCTTCAGGAATAATACAAGTTGCTAGTAATAAAAGATATAATTTTGAGCTATCAAAAATTTCTGGTTTAATTTGCATTGCTGTTAAAATAAGATCAGCTCCGCATGTAACTACAAGAGTAGTTATGATTCCGATAACAATATTAAATCCAATGGAATTGTGGATAAAATCTCTAATAAGTTGATTTTGTTTAGCACCGATGATTTGAGCAATAGCAACACAACTGCCTATACCAACAAAGTTAAATATGATAGCACATAATTGAAATACTTGAGAACCAACAGCTAACGAAGCCACAGCTTCATTAGAAATTCTACCAACCATTAATATGTTTAACGATACGGTTATAAAATGAAGTAGCAAGTCAACAAAAATTGGCCAAGATATATGAAAAAGTTGATGTTTAGGTAATGTTGTTAAATCGTTCATAGTTAATTGTTTTAAGTATATATAAGGTATAATTTTTACTATAATTTTGAATTTTGTGCTAGATTATATAACCTATAATTAAAAATTTCATGAATTTTTACATAATTTGTTAATAAAAAGTAATTAAAAAAATATACTTTGAAAATTTTTTGTAACTATTTTCGTTATATTAAAAAAAAATATGGTGTATTCACATCATTCTTAAGTAAAGTTATGTAAAATATAACTACCAAAGGTAGTTGATTTATTTAAGTAGATTTTATGAAGAATATTTTTGTTAGTGTCACTTTTTTTATACTATTTAATTTATTTTCAAACACTGCAAATGCAACTATTGAAGGGTGGCACAATGTGGCTACAAAAACAGAAGTATTATCAAATGATCTAAATATTTTAGAAGCTGTATTTATAAAGCAGGATTTTGTTAATAAATTAATTATGAGAATTGGTTGTAAATTTTCTCATCCAGAACCTGCAATAATATTACAACTACCTTCTTTATCTACAGATATAATAAATCCTAAGACACCAGCTTATATTGAATTTTCATTTAAAAAACATACCAAAAAAAGTGATAGAATTAAATTAGCAGGTATTGTTAATCATGGCGATGTTGTTTTATTACCAAATATGTCAGGAAAACAATCATTAAGTATGGATGATTTATTTTCTAAGATGAAAAATGAAAATAATAAAAGAATATATGCAACATTTTATCAAAATAGAAGAATATATAGTTTTAATATCCCATTATCAGGATTTGCAGATAGTTTTGATATAGCAAAAAAAAGTTGCGAAGGTTAAATAAAAAAAGGTTTCTTATGAGTAAAAATATTTTAATAATAGAAGGAAGTGCTCGCAAACATGGTAATAGTGATTTGCTTTGTGATAGTTTTATAAAAGGTGCTATTGAAAAAAATCACCATGTTGAAAAAGTTTATTTATCAGATAAGCAAATTCACTTTTGTAATGGATGTGAATCTTGTTCAATTCATCATAAATGTGTATTTAATGATGATATGCAGGAATTGTTACAAAAGATAATAGATGCGGATGTTATAGTATTAGCAACGCCTACTTATTTTTATAGTATGTCAGGTTTGATGAAAAATTTTATAGATCGTTGTGTTGCTCGTTATACTGAAATAAAGGATAAAGATTTTTATTTTTTTGCAGTCGCAGCGGATAAGGCTGAAACTATAGATAGAGTTATGAATGCTTTGCAAGGTTTTACTGATTGTTTGGATAATGCTAATATAAAGGTAAAATTAAAGGTAGGTGATGTTTGGAAAAAAGGAGCTATAGCTAATAATAAAGCCATAGAAGAAGCTTATTTATTAGGATTATATGTATAAAGTATCTTTCTTAAAGTAACCTGTTTTTGGTATTAGAACTTAAATTTTAGATTATTTTTGACTATATTTAAATATTTATATTCCAAAAATTCACTGAATAACTATAAAAAAGCACTCTCAAAAGAGAGTGCCTCGAATGTCAACAATAGTAAAAATGCTGATAACTAGAAATTTTGATTATTCTTCTTCTTTATCATCAGTATTGTCATACTTTTTAATATTATTTATAGCATCTTCAGAATCATACTTATTCTTATATTCTGGTACTGTATCATCGTATTTAGGATCTAGTGATACTGAAACTTCCATCATTGAAGTATCATCTTTTTGAGATACAGCAACTTGTACTTGGTCATCACTAATAGGTATGTATTTTTTGATAGCTGCAATAATATCTAATTTTAGTTGAGGTAAAAAGTCTGGACCTTCACGACTTTCACGGTCGTGAATAAGAACTAATTGTAAGCGACTTTTTGCGTTTTTGCGTGCAGGAGCCTCTTCTTTTTTCTTAAAAATTAAATCACTTAACCAAGACATGATTATTTCTTCCCGAATAAACGTTGGAACCAACCTTTCTTTTCAACATCTAGGAAGCGGAAAGGTACTTCTTCGCCAAGAATACGTCTTACAGTATCCATATAAGCTTGGCCTGCATTAGATTCTTCATCATAGATAACAGGTTTACCAAGGTTAGACGCTTTTAAAACATCTTCTGATTCTGGAATTACACCTATTAATTCTATGTTTAACAAATCAATAACATCATCCTTGCTTAGCATAGCATCATTTTCAACACGAGCTGGACTATATCTTGTTAATAGAAGCCATGGTTTGATTGGATCTAAATTGTATTCAGCTCTTCTGCTTTTTGAATCAAGAATACCAATAATACGATCTGAATCACGAACAGATGAAACTTCAGGGTTTGTAGTTACCACAGCAATATCTGCGAAGTAAAGAGCCATTAAAGCTCCAGTTTCAATACCTGCTGGAGAATCACAGATTATATAATCAAAGCCACGGTCGTCCAATTCTTTAAGAACGTTATATACACCTTCTTTTGTTAAAGCGTCTTTATCCCTTGTTTGAGAAGCAGGAAGAACAAAAAGATTTGCATTGTTTTTATCTTTAATTAAAGCTTGGTTTAAGGTTGCTTCTTTCTTTATAACATTAACAAAGTCATAAACAACACGTCTTTCACAACCCATAATTAGGTCTAAATTTCTTAAACCAACGTCAAAATCAATAACAACTGTTTTAAAACCTTTTATTGCTAAACCTGAGCTTATTGCAGCACTTGATGTAGTTTTTCCAACGCCACCTTTACCTGATGTTACAACTATTACTTTAGCTTTTTTAAATCCTTGAGAATAGTTAGGACTACTCTTTTTTTGTTTTGATTTACCCTTTTTGCTACTTTCTACCACAGTCTCTGCGGTTGTTGTTTTTTCAACAACTTGTTCTTGGTCATTATCTTGTTCTAGTGCCATTTAATGCAAAATTCCTTATAAAAAATTAATCTTGAAGTTTAAAATCAAAAGATGTTCCATTTAATTTAGTTAGAACTTTATGCCCAACAAATTTTTCGTTGATATCATCAATTGTTTGATAAACACCAGCAATTGAAATTAATTGAGGCTCGAAATTGTTACAGTAAATAATACTGTTTTTATTGTTTTGCCCACCAGCCAACACTCTACCTTTTAATGTTCCAAATACAAATACACAATCGTCTGCACATAACTCAGCACCATCGCCAACATTGCCTATTACAACTAATGATTTGTTACGAGCGTAAAGTTGACTTCCACTGCGAACATTACCTACATGAATTAATGTAGCGGATGGGTCTAAATTTTTAATAATGTCCTGCTGTGATGGGGCAGTATTGTCAGACTCAGTAACATTGTCAGATAATTTACATTCAGTTGAAGTAGTATCTTTATTACTTAGTTTTTTATATTGTAATACAGGTACTTTGCTTTGAAGAAGTTTTGTATGTAGGGCACCATCATTAACAGGTGTAATCCCTATTATATTAAATCCTAAATCAGCAGCAGTTTTTACTAATTCATTATAATCGATCTCAGCTTTGTTATCGGCATTGTTTATATCGATAACAAGTGGTTGAATTTTTATCCATGAAGTTATATTTTCATTTACTGATTTTTCATTTAATACTTTTATAAGTGCTTCTTTTTTTACATCACTTAGATATAAAGTATGTATAACGTAGTTTTCAACTTTAAATGTTGCTTCAGTCATTTTCTTTCCATTTATTATAATAGATATTTGGTTTTATCGGTGATTGATTTTATCAAAAAAAATCATTTTTTTACAGTTTTATTATTTGATCTATATTTCATTATTTTAGATAGGTGAGATCTTTCACATATATTACAAATGATTTTATGCCCATACAAATATTTAGAGCATATACCATTTAACTTTTTTAAGTTTTATATAAGAATAAGGTATTTTTCTACTAAATAAAAAATAAATTTCAGTAGTGTATAGGTAACTTACATATTCTTAGAATTAGATATAAATAAATCTTCTATGCGTTTATTTTTAAAGGTTATTAAATAACTTTTATTGTTGAAAACTTGAGTTTATGAACAAAATTTGATAAGATTCAAACACTAAAAAATGTGATTTGTGAACATTTTTTTATGTAGTTTTATGGTGTGCAAAACTTAATAAGGAATCCTGTGTAAACCAGGAACTGTCGCGCAGCGGTAAAAGACTGAAATTAATGTAGAACACTGGAAATTTCTGGGAAGTTATTAATTTCTATAGGCTTGAGTCCGAATACTTGCCATAAAGCATTATTGTTATCTACGCGTTATGGATATTAAACAATGACAATTCAAAATAAATTATTGTGGCTAAGTTTATTTGTGCCATCAGTTCTTTTTGCTCAGAATGATGCAATTATTAGTGATGATTTAGTTGTAAGTGCAAAGCGTCTACCTCAAACAAAATCATCTTCTTTAGTTAATATAGATGTTGTAAGTTCGGAAGAAATTTCTCAAAAGGGGGCTAAAACCGTTTTAGAAGCAGTTGAAATGCTTCCTAGTGTGCAAATTTCAATTTATGGTAGTCGAGGTCAGGCATCAAGTTTATCTATAAGAGGCGGTAAAGCCAATCAGGTTTTAATACTTTTGGATGGTAATCCTCTAAATTCATCTGGTATTGATTCTATAAATTTAAACCGTATTCCTAGCAATATTGTAGAAAGAATTGAATATTTGAGAGGTTATAAAGCAACGACTTATGGAGCTAATGCAATAAGCGGTGTTATAAATATTATTACTAAACCTGAATATAAGCAGAAACAAAAAGCTATCTATTCTTATGGTACGTATGCTACCCATGATTTTTCAATGCAAAATGTTATAACAATTGGAGAAAGTTCTTTAGTTAAGATAACAGGTGGGGTAAATAGTAGTGATGGATATAATGTACATCCTGTAGTAGGATTAAATGACGCAAATAAACATGGTTATAAAAGTAAGAATATAGAAATATTAGGTAGTCATGTTTTTGATAATAACCTAGAATTATGGGGTAGTTATACTTATAGTTTTATGGATGGTGATTACGATAATTCTTGGGGAGTATCAGAAACTGATCGTAATACAACTGAAAGTAATAGATTTTCAGTAGGTTCTAACTTTAAAAATGATGTATATTCATATGAATTTGGTGTTTTTTATGAGAATTCAAATGACTATAATTATATAAAAGGGACATCAAAGTTAGATCCATATACTTCTTCACAGTTTAAACTTAATACAGTAAATGGTCATTTTGTAAATGAATATGAGTTTATAAAAGATTCTTTATTAGCAGGATTTGGGGTTGAATATGTGGATAATGTTTTAACAGATGATTCTAGTGCTTATGGTATAAAATTCAATTCAAGTGATATATCAATAGTAAATAAAGCTGCGTTTATTTTTATAAATGCTGATAGTAATTTATTTGTAGGGGAATTGTCTGGTAGAGTAGATGATAATTCTATATATGACGATAATTGGACTTATTCTGTAGGTGCAGGTATTAAACCTCATAGTTTAGCAAAAGTTGTATTCCGTACTGGTAGTGCTTTTAGAGCACCTACTTTATCAGAACTTTATTATCCAAATTGTGGTAACGATAAATTAGAACCTGAAAAATCCCAAAATTATGAAATAAGTGTAAGTGGATCATGGGATACTTTTACATATAATGTTAATGCTTTTTATCAAGATTTTGATAATTTAATTGGTTTTGAATATTTAACATACAGATATATAAACCTTAATGAAGTCCGTATTAAAGGTGTTGATCTATCTTTGCAATATTCTGTTGATAAATGGTTAACTGCAAAAATAAGTGCAATGTTGATTGATCCAAAAGATAAAAAAACAGATAAAACAATTGATGGAAAATCTAAGCAACAGTATAAAGTATCTTTAATTGGTGATTATGCCAAAGCTGATTATTTTGTGGATTATCAATACAATTCAAAACGCTTGTATGATTCATATTCATCATATTTACCTAGTTATAGTTTGGTTAATTTAGGCCTTGGATACACAGTTTTACAAGATAAGGTTCGTTTTGGATTAAGTGTAAATAATTTATTTGATAAAAAATTTGAATATTATCAAGGTTATCCTGCTTCAGAAAGAACTTTTACAGGTAGCATAACTATTCAGAATTTATTCTAGTTATATGTGTAAATAAATTTAAAACAAAAAATACCACTTCTGCAGTGGTATTTTTATTTGTATTTATTCAATTTAATTCAATTCAATTTAATTCAATTCAATTTGTTCTGTTTGATTTTCAATTTTCTTTTTTACAGATGTAATTGTTTTGCATTTTGCAATTTTTTTGAAAAATTTCTATAATAAAATACATAAAGGAATAAAAAAATATTTGAAAAAAATATATGTAGATGCATGGATAATCAGTTAATGAATAATTTACCTTCCACTACCTTAAAAGCTAGAATATTAATAGTAGAAGATTCTCGATCTTTAAATGCTTTTTATACTACAATTTTAAATCAAATGAATGTTGATATTCGCACAGCAACATTGGGTAAAAATGCACTTGAATTATTAAATACTTTTGCTCCAGAAATCATATTATTAGATTTAAATTTGCCTGATATTTCAGGAATGGAAGTTTTAAGAAAAATTAAAGAGAAAAATTTAAAAATTATTACCATTGTTATGACAGCTATGGGTTCTGTAGACTATGCTGTAGAAGCAATGCGTCTAGGAGCATATGATTTTCTTGAAAAACCTATAGATGGTAATCGTTTAAAGACAACTATTCACAATACTATTGAAAAATTAGAATTAAACGCCTTAGTAAGTGCTTATAGTGATAGAACTGATATCCCAGGAGATTTTATTGGCGAATCTCCAGCCATGAAAGAGGTGTATCAAAAGATAAAAAGAATTAGAAATTCAAAAGCTTCTGTATTTATTACAGGGGAGAGTGGAACAGGTAAAGAAGTTACTGCTGTTACATTACATAAATTAAATACTGAACGAAAAGGTAAATTTGTAGCAATTAACTGTGCTGCTATTCCTCATGAACTTATGGAAAGTGAAATTTTTGGGCATGTAAAAGGTGCTTTTACAGGGGCAACTAGCGATAGAGCAGGGGCTGTTACTCAGGCAAATGGAGGAACATTGTTCCTAGATGAATTATGTGAAATGGATCTAGATTTACAATCTAAGTTTTTAAGATTTTTGCAAAGTTCCACATTTCAAAAAGTTGGTTCAAATAAAACAGAAGAAGTAGATGTTAGAATTATTTGTGCTACAAATAGAAATCCTTTGGAAGAAGTAAAAAATGGTCGTTTTAGAGAAGATTTATTTTACCGTTTATTTGTAATTCCTATACATTTGCCACCATTAAGAGATAGGGATAATGATATAGTGTTAATTGCTCAAAAGTTTGTAGAGCATTATGCAGCTGAAGAAAAGAAGAGTTTTAAGAAAATATCTCAAGATGCTCAAGAGTTGCTATTAAATTATAATTGGCCTGGTAATGTTCGCCAACTTCAAAATGTAATTCATAGTACTGTTGTTTTAAATGATGGTGAAGAATTAACAAAAGCAATGTTACCTAGAGAGTTGTATAAAAAATCACCAATTATAAGTGAAGCAATTTTAAAACAAGAACCAATTTTAAAAACACCTATACTAGCAAAAGAAGATTTTATAAATAAACCTACAGATATTGAAAGTATTGAAACAATGGATATTATTGAACGTAGGTATATTTTAGCCGCTATTGAAGTGGCTGGTGGTAGTGTTACAAAAGCAGCTATAAAATTAAAAGTAAATCCTTCAACTATTTATAGAAAAATAGATAAATGGGAAAGTGAAGGTGTTATTTCAAAAATATCGAAGTATAAGTTAATTAATTAGCAATTTATTTATTTAATATGTGTTGTAATATTTTGTTTTTTGATTCTGGTGTAGGTGGATTATCTGTATATAATTCTTTAAAAAATAAATACAATTATTTTAATGTCAGTTATTTATTTGATAATCTTTGTTACCCTTATGGTATTCAACCAGATGATGTTGTGGTTAATAGGGTTGTTTCTTTATTATTAAATTTTTATAAAAATCATAAAGTAGATCTTATTGTTTTAGCTTGTAATACAGCAAGTACAGTAGCACTAGATACCGTACGTAAAGTTATACCCGTACCTGTTGTTGGTGTTGTCCCTGCAATTAAACCTGCTGCAAAATTAACTAGGAATGGAGTAGTTGGATTACTTGCAACGCCTGCTACTATAAGAAGACCATATACAAATAATTTAATTAATAACTTTGCTAATAATGTAAAGGTATTGAAGATTGGTACTACGGAATTAGTTGATATAGCAGAACGTAAGTTAGCAGGATTGCCTTATGAGAAAAGTATTATAAATTCCGTGCTTGATGACTGGATTTCACTTTCTGAAAATGAACAACCAGATACAATTGTTTTAGGATGTACTCATTTTCCTCATTTAAAGACTGAGATTAGCAATATTTTTCCGAAAGCAACTTTGGTTGATTCGGGCGATGCTATTGCTAGAAGAGTTTTATCTATATTAAATATAGAGATAAATGATGATAATAATAGTGATAAAAATAAAATTTTATCGGAAAATTTAAATGTTGCTTATTATACCGATAAACATAAATATAGCGAAGTATTAGCATCTACATTTAATCATTTTGGTTTTTATAAATTAGAATTATTAGGTTAAAGATTATGAATTGTTTTACATATCGATCTACTAAAAAAGATGGTGTTTATTTATATTTATCTAATCCCAATGATTTTGAAAAAATTCCTGAAGAATTGAAAAAATTAATAGGTAAAGCTGAGTTTATGTTGAAATTCGATTTATATCCAGGTCGAAAAATTGTAAAAATAAAAGCTGAAGATCTAATAAAAGCTTTAGAAAAAGAAGGTTTTTATTTAAGAATTGATACTATAGAAGAGGCTACAAATTTACTAAATGAAGACAGAAGACGTCGAGGTTTAAGTAATATAAAAAATGAGAAATTAATATAATAAACAAAAATAATATAATAAATATTATAAATTAGTATTATAATAATCTACTATAAATATTTATTTAATAGTAATAATATGATGATATAATAATATGAAAGTTTATGTTAATGTTATATTTTTTATAGCAACTATTTTGTTAAGTGGTTTATGTGTATCAGGTTGTAATATGTTAACCACTCAACATCAAGATTCTAATTCTAAAGATAATCAATTAATTTTATATCAAAATGTTGATCCATCCTTGAAAACTGATGATGTTAGTTTTTTTTCTGAATCTGGTGCTCAAGCTTGTGCTACAGGGGGAGTTTTGGGTACTATTACTTGCCTTTTGGTTGGTGGAAATAACGAAGCTTGTTTATTAGCAATGGCTGTTTCATGTGCTGTTGGAATGGGAACAAACTATTTATTAGAAAAGATACGTGATAGTTATGCAACTAAGGAGGAACAACTAGATGCCGTTACCAAAGAAGTTAAAATCGATAATGAAAAAGTTGAAAAGCTTATAGAAAGATCAAAAACAATTTTAGCTAAAGATCAGCAAGAATTAGCTGACATCAAGAAATTTTATAAAAAGAAAAAGGTTAATAAAGATAGGATTGAAGAAAAAGTAAGATATTATGACAACACAATTGATTATTTGAAGAAACAACAAACATTAGCTAATGAACGATTAAAAGAATTTAAAGAAACAAAAAAAGAAATATATAAAGATAACAACCTTATTGAAACAGATAATAATATTGCGGTAATGAATATTGAAACAGAAATCACCAAAACCGAAAATAATATAAATGAAATGTCATCTATAATAAGTGATTTTATTACTCAAAGAGATTCACTAAAACTTATAAATTAACTTTATTTGGGGATACGTATATGAAAAAAAATTATTTAGCTGCTTGTATAGATATAACAAATTATAATGATGATGAGGAAATAATTCTATTTGAAAAAACAGGTATTCAATTTGTTGATTATGAGTTTGAAGTAAATTGGAGAGATGGAGAAGATTACAACTTTAATGATCTTAATAAAGGTGATGAAGATGTTATAAAAAGTCATCAGTCGTTTATAAAGGATATATGTAAAGGAAGTTTTGGGTATATAAATGTTGATAATGAAAAACGTATAGTAAGATGTTTAAGAAAGAATGATAATAATTTTTTGGCAGAAGGTTGTTCCGAAAAAGTTTCTCCAATAGAAGATTTTCAAATATCTTATGAATATTCATTAAGGTTATATAATGGGGTATGGTTTCCTGTTCCTTATTTTAGAAAAGATGAAAGTAATCGCTGCAAATCGCCAATAAACTGGGTAAGATGTAGAATTGTTGATATTTCAAAAAGAGATGGTGATGGTGAGTATGAAAGTGATATTCGTAAATATCATGTTACATTTGCTTTTGATACTGTTGTTTCCCCAAAAAATACAGATGAAAAGTTTTCTCCTATAAATGATGATGTAGCAAGTGGTACTTTATTTAAATTTTACAGCGGTATTAATGCAACTAATTATATTTATTATTCAATAGATAATAAAAATTATTGGATAAAAAATTGGTCCAATTATATATTTACAGAAATAGGAAAAAAAGAAAAATTTTATAAAGACGAAGAAAATTATAAAGGGGTTGAAGAAGGGTTATCTGTTGATGATGTATCAATAGCTCACTATCTAAATGTTATTAGTTTATTACAAAATTTAGTACATCCTCATAATATAAAATTAAAAACAGTTGAAGAAAATTCTGCAGATAAATTTAATGTAAGTTTAATTTTAGATATTGGAAATTCACGTTGTTCAGGTTTTTTGAATGAAGATGATGGTACTAATCAAACAGAAGATTTTTCAGAATGTACTTACGCATTGAAAATAAGAGATTTAAATGCACCTCATTTTGAATATGATGATACTTTTGAATCGAGAATAGAATTTCAGAAAGCTAATTTCGATGTAAATAATCTTTCAAATACTTCAGGAAGAACAAATGCTTTTATGTGGCGCTCTTTGGTAAGAGTTGGTCACGAAGCTACAAGATTAGCAGCAAATAGCAAAGGTAATAATGGTGATACGGGATTATATGCACCTAAACGTTATTTGTGGAATTTAGAAAGACATAATACGGCTTGGAATTACAATACTTACTCGTATCAAGTACCTTTCGTGGATAAAAATGGTAAATTTGATGGTTATTTTAAATTTGCAAAAAATACTGATACAACTGTATATGATGGTGATCAAATATTAAAGAATTTAGTAACAGGACTAGGTGATGCCCGTTTTGCATCATTAGATGAGCAGAGCTTTGAGCCTAATTTCTCCTACAAGTCAGCAACAACCTTTATGCTTGTGGAACTGATTTTACAGGCAATTGGTCAAATGAATAGTATTTATCATAGATTACATTCCACAAATTCTAAACTTGTGCGCCATCTATCTAACATTGTTTTAACAACCCCTCCTTCAATGTCAGAACAAGAAAAGGAAATATATAGATTCTGTGCTTATGAAGCTTTAGGTATTGTTTGGAAATGTTTAGGATACGATAAGAGTCCTGGATACATTGAAGGTAAAGATGAATTAAGTGGCACAGTTTATCCGTATAATTTTCCAATTTTTTCCGAAGAAGGTTCAAAAACAGTATTAAATACTTCAGAAATGGTTATTCCTGTACCTGATGTTAAGTTGGAATGGGATGAAGCTTTGTCATCTCAGTTTGTGTATTTATACAACGAAATAGGTCATTTATATAAAGCCAATCCAACTGAATTTATAAACAGTATTCGTCGCTTTGATGCTGATGGGCGTTTTAATGAATATACAAAATATAAAAGTGATAAAAGTGGTGATTTGTTATCTGCACGAGTTGCTTCTTTAGATATTGGTGGTGGTACAACTGATTTAGTAATTACTGACTATTCTTTTGAGGCTGATGTATCTGATAGTAGTTCCGATCTTATAACTAGAGTTATTTTAAAAGATGGTTTTAAGATAGCGGGTGATGATATTTTACTCTATATTATGCGACATGAAATATTGAAACCATTAGAACAATACTTATCTTCAATATTAGTAAAAAACAGAAGGGAAGATAAGAGTAAAGCTATTATGCAAGAAATTCTTGGTAATGGTAAAGGTAGTGATAATATTGAAAATAAAAATAAGAGAAAGCAATTAGTAGAGCAAATTTTTTCAAAAGTAGGTTCTCGAATAATGTCTTATTTATCTGACTTAGATCGTTTACCAAAAGGTGTTACAGAGTGTTTTGTTAACGGAAAAATTTCAGATTTTATAAATGATACTGTTACTTTTTCTCAACAATTTTTAAATCGTGATAAATTAGAACAAAAACCTTTTGTTTATCCAGAACAATGGGTCATAGATTCTGTAAATGACAATATTTTAAAAAATAATATAAGCGAAAGAGAAGAAGATAATAATTTTAATATTATGGACTTTTCATTAAAAATTGATTTAATGGCATTAAATCGAGATTTTATCAAAGGAAATATTGATGTAATTCGTAATCTACGAAGTTTAACTTCGTTAGTAGCTGTTTATAAATGTGATATTTTATTATTAACAGGTTGTCCTACTCAAATACCAGGTATTAGAACATACATAAAAGGTTTATTACCATTATCAACAAGTCGTATTATTCAGATGAATAATTACAAATGTCTTTGGTATCCAATTAAAAATAATAATGATTCAACAATTGGAGATCCTAAAACTACAGTTGCAGTTGGGGCAATTTTAGCTACTAAAAAATTATCATATCGCAACTTAAAGAGTTTTAGAATTAATCCTATCCCTATTTTAACTCCAAGTTCTGTAAGAATTTTAGGTGGTATTGATGAAAAAGGTCATATGAAGGAATCAGAAGTTCTTTATAAATTTGAATGTAAGGCAGATAAGTTATTAGGTGGAAAAGATTTAGTATATGACGATACTAAAGCAAGAGACTCAAATAATTATGAGATGAATACAACTAAGGAAAGTAGAAAAGAATTTACCACTACCTTGGTAAAAACTTTAGGTTATCGTCAAATAAATAATAGTAATTTTCCAGCAAATTATTTGTACTCACTTGAAGTTGTTTCAAATTTATCAAATAAAGATCCTAATAATCTTAATACTGTATTTAAACTTCATGGAAATGAAGAACAACCTACTAATTATAAAAACATTAAAAATAAAACGGTACAAGCTATAAAGGAAAGTGTTGTTTATAATAATTATCTTATGAAAGATGAAAAATTAAATGAATATTTTACAGAAATGGAAAATAAGTTTGATGACTTAATAAATTTAGAAGAAGAAATTCATAAGTTGCAAGATAATATTAAGCATTCTTTATTTGAAATTGAACAACGTAAACGTCAAGAAGTTTCAGAAAAGGCTTATCAAGAGGCTAGTTATCAGATAGAACAGGAATACGCTAATAAATCTGTTGGATTTTTGAGTAAAATATTTGGTGGTGAATCTAAGCAAGTAACGGAAAAGCAAGTTAAGATAAGAGAACTTTCTAATAAAATTATTTCAAGTAAAGAAAGTGAAATTCAATCATATTTGGTTGAACAATCACAAGAACTTGAAAATGAAATAGCAGAACTTCAGGAAAGAATAAAAGATTTAGAATTAAAACCAGAAATCGTGATAGCTAGAATGAAGTCCCTTATTAATAAAAACAAATATCAAG
Organism: Succinivibrionaceae bacterium; assembly: GCA_051892875.1. Taxonomy (GTDB): domain Bacteria; phylum Pseudomonadota; class Gammaproteobacteria; order Enterobacterales; family Succinivibrionaceae; genus JBJFGR01. The sequence goes on along the minus strand of JBJFGR010000112.1, from coordinate 16,744 downwards.
AGGATAGTAAGAATATTGTTATTTGTAGAGATTTGGCTAATGATAAATCTAAGTTTACATTCAATATTGAGGTAAATAATGATAATAAGTATTTTAATCCATATGGTAAATATGTTGAAAAACGAGTATTTACAAGTGGTACTCAAAAGGGAAAACCTATTCGTTCTTTATTTGAAGTTTTAATGAAAGGTAAAAAGTTAAATGAATGTACTTTGCTGGAAATTGTGGGGCAAGATGTTAAGTGTAGAACACCAAGAGGTGAAGAATACTCAAAAGATACAAAATATTTTGTACTAAAATTAAAAACATGTGGCGGTAATGGAAGCTATTGGACTGAAGACGGTTTAATTTATAAGCTATAAGAGAGAGGAGGGGATTATGAAGGATTTGTTACAAAATATAGAAGACAATGCTACTAATGCAATCTCATGGATCTTAGATAATAAAAAAAATGAAGCCGAGTTAGAAAATGAAAGTAATGAACTTTTAACTGGTTTAAGTCGTCTTGTAAATAGTGCTAATGCAACAAAAGAAGTATATCAAAAACCTAATACAATAGGGGTTTTTGGTGCTTCTCAAGTTGGTAAGAGTTATTTAGTATCTTCAATTGCTGCTGATAATAGACACCTGACAACTACTTTTGATGGAATAGATGTTGATTTTATAAAAATAATAAATCCAGCTGGAAATGATAAAGAATCAACGGGGGTAGTAACTCGTTTTACTCATACATTTGAAAATAATTGTCCCAAAAACTATCCTATAAAAGTTAAGATTTTTAAAGAAATAGAAGTGGTAATGTGTTTAGTTAATACTTACTTTCAGGATTTTGAAGAAACTAAACAGGAAAACCCAAATGACGATATATTTAGAGATGAACAAGTTCTTTTTGAGAGATTAGATAAAATACATCAAGAGTATTTAGCAACAGATAAAGATTCTTGTTTTGTGACAACTGCGGATGTAGTATTACTTGCTGACTATGTAAAAAAAATAAGTAAAGGTTGCCTTCATAAATTAGATGCAACATCTTCATTTTGGAGTAGACTCAGAACATATTTACCAGAACTTTCTTTGGAAGGTCGAAAAAAAATATATTCTCTGCTTTGGGGAAAAATAAAGGCTTTCGATACTTTGTTTAATGTAATTGTTCGAGAATTAGTTAGGTTAAAAGGTGTTTCAAATATTTTTATATCACTAGACGCTTTTGCAAAACTTGATACTGAAACTAATGAATATAAACAAGAAGATTGCACAATAAATAATGTTAAATCGATAGAACATTTATTTTCAGGCGACTTAAAAACTATAAATGTTGCATTAGATGTTTTAGGAAAAGATATTGTTGAAGTAAATGTATCACCAATTGCTTTTTTGTCATTAGAGCTTTTATTCCCATTATCATCTGAAAGCAAATTAGGAAGTTTTGACGTATTAGATTTTCCAGGTGCTAGAGCTAGAGAGTATGGAAAATTAGCAGAGTATATTCAAAATGAAGGTTGTATTGGTGAATTTTCAGTATCAATAGATAAAATTGAATCTTCTCTGTGTTCTTCTGCTCGTAGAGGAAAGATTTCATATCTATTTGATCGTTATAATGAACGTCATGAATTTGATATCATGCTTTTCTGTGTAAAAGGTTCATCTCAGTCGGATGTAAAAGAAATCGGACCTTTAGTAGATGGTTGGGTTTCTGAAAATATAGGTTCTACACCAATTAAACGTGCTAAATTTGATAAGATTCCACTAGTTGGAGTGATTACACGTTTTGATGAATGTATTTCCAATGGAATTGGTGAAGCAACAGGGATAAATGGTGCAAAAGATATCGTAAAAGATGCTTTACGTGAATTTAAAGTTCAATCTTGGTTAACAAATTGGTCTAATGGTAATAATTTTAAACAGTTCTTTTTAGCAAGAAAACCTAATTTATTATATAATGAAAAGTGGATTAGTTTAGATAAGAATAATGTAGAGATATCAATTAAAGAAGAACAGAATGATTATTTAAAAAAATTTAGAGATGATTTTTTATCAGATTTAAATACTAAATATTTATTCGATAAGGAAAAATGTTTTGATGAGGTTTTAAGATTAAATGATGGCGGTGCTACTTATTTAATAAACTTTATTTGCGAAAACTTTGGAACAACTTCTTTAAAGGAAAGTAGAATACGTAAGTTACTGAGAGTGACTTCATTATTGAATTCACTGTATTTAAAACTTATTAAATATGCATCATTAGATGGAGACCAAAAAACAGAAAAGATAAAAACAATATATAACAAAATTAAAAATGAATTAATGCAATGTCATGCAGTATCAAAGATATTATATATTATTCGTGAAAAGATGACGTTTAATATTAAAGAATTAACAAATCTTTATGAAAATAAGTATCGTAATTCTGCTCAAATTTTTGCCGAAGAAGTTGTAAAATCATGGGAAAACAAGTTAGATAGTATTTGTTTAGGTCCAGATTTTGAAGAATTGTACATTATAATAAATAATGATTGGAATAATCTTGTTGAGGGGCTAGATTTATCAAAAGCTGAAACATTTTCATTATTCTATTTATCTGAAGAAAAACGTTTTATCTCCACTAATAGTTATTTTATAAAGCTAAATCAAGAACGAATTATTTTTGATGATAAAAATATTTTACGAAATAGATTAAAAGAATTATTAACCTTATTTACTGATCAATTAAAAATTGCAGCTCGTTCTCATGAAATGAATTTAATTGAATCAATAAATTGTAAACTAGCAGAAACAGAGCAGAGAGATGCTTTAAATGAAGATTATAAGGATAGAAGAGTTTCTTTAGTTGAAAGAATTTTAGCTGATTACAATTGTTATTTAACAACTAATGTTTATCAAAAAACTATTAAATTAGAAAATAATCCAATTTTTGGGTACGATATAAATGAAAACCTTTTAGGGTTACCAAAAATTGATGATGAGTATATTGATAATTATGATGTTCATTATTACAACTCATTTTGGAATGCTCTTGAAAATATCATGATAAATGTAAATTCAAAGTCTCAAAATAAGTATAATTTTTCAAATGAAGCTAATGCAATGCTCTGCAGTATAGTAAATTCACTTAAAAAAGCGACAGAAGATAAGAGGTTAGTTCCGTAATGATCAGATTAGATAATATAAAAGCTATACTAGTTGCTGTTGGTGATGGAAAAGCAGATGTAGTGTTGCAAGATGAGGAATGTTCTAATGAATTTCTTCAAAATAAACATAGTATAGCACTACGATTTCTTAATGTTATTGATGAAGTATGTGTTATAACTAAAGAACATACAGATGTATCATTAAATAATGATGTGATGGAGTTTAAAATTCATTTGCCAACAAGTGTTGTAAATTCTTTAGCATGTTCTGGTAGAGATAAATTTGCCATTGAGTTTCTTGAATCAGAAACAGGTAAAAAAATTAGAACTATTGATGATATTAAGGTTTTTGGTACTTTAACTATTCTTCAAGATTTTAATAAAGAAACTGAATTTGTAAATTTATCAAAAAAAGAAGATAAACATTCAGTTCAAATAACTGAAAGTATTAATAATGAAACAGAAGAAATTTTTCAAAATAAATCAGATGATGTAGTAAATTCTTTAAATACCCAAATATCAGCAACAGACACAACAACTACTGTTGTTCCTAAAAAAAACAATAAGGGGATAATTTTAGGATTACTAATTGGTATCATTATACTGTTACTGTTAATTATTTCATTGGTAGGGTTTTTTCTATTTAGAACTCAGCATGTTAATTCTACTTCTCAAATTAATTTATCACCATGTAATTTGAGTGCACATAAAGAAATGAGTGATGCAGATATGTTAAGTAAATGTTTAGCTACCAATCCGACAGAAGAAGAACTTATCACTTTAGTTAAGGATTCTATAACTGAAGAACGTTGTGATTTATCTAAGAGAATAATGATTGGTAAAGCCCGTACAGGAATGGAAAAAATGGCAAAGCTTTACGGAGATTATTTAAATCCAAATATGCCTCAAAATTCTTGTATTAAAAAAAATAAAGAGGAAGCTATTTATTGGTATAAAAAAGTAGCAAATGATAAAGATGTTGATGATGCTTTAGAGCTGTTAAAGTAATGGAATTTAATATGTTAAAAAAAATTGTTTTATTAAGTTTATGTACTTTTTTTACTAGTAATGCCTTTACAACAGAATCGCCTTTATTGATAGAAGGTACAAAATCTTTATACAAGAGAGTGTTAACAACTCCTGACTGTAAAATAAAAGAAAGTATTTCTGATAATGGTAAAAATTTGCCAGCCTTTTCTCGTTATTATGTTTATGAAGAAAAAGATAACAATTTGCGTGTTGGTCCTGATACTACTGGAAAAAATAGCAATAAATGGTTAGATAAATCTTGTACAATCGATTGGAAGATTCAGACGGCTGTTATTTTTTCAAATCCTGCAGACCGTAATAGAGCACCAGTTTTTGTTAATAAAAGCGATTTAATGGATATTATTGATTCAGATGAACCAAAAAAAATTGCACAACCTCTTTATATAAAAATTAGAGATGGGCAATATGATGCAAAGTTGATAGCTGCAGAGCCTGAAAAATATGTAGATTATAAAAAGAATTTTTATTTATTGCCTATTTTAGATTTTGAAGAAAGTATGTTTTCTGATGGTAACTATGTTCAAGCTTTAAAAATAGCCTCAGTAAATCTCGATAATAAAAAAAATAATAAGATAAAAGAATCTAATAATGCAGTTTCAAAAAATGATAAAAGTGCTATTAAGTCTTTTAAAGCTGCTATAGTTTTTGTCATCGATTCATCAATTTCAATGCAACCATATCTTGATAGAACTAGAGATGGTATAAAACAAATATATGAAACTTTAAAAAAAGAATCTTTAGATGGTAATGTAAGTTTTGGGGTTATCGCTTTTAGATCTAATGTTAAAAAGACTCCAGCATTAGAATATAACACAAAGGTATTTTTAGAGCCTAATTCAGTAAAGAACTCAGTTGAATTGAGCAAAAAGTTGGCAGGATTAAATCAAGCTAAAGTATCTAGTGCCTTATTTGATGAAGATGCCTATAGTGGAGTTCATAAAGCTTTAACAGTAATTAATTGGAAAAATTATGGTGGTAGGTTCATTGTTTTAGTAACAGATGCTGGCGCTATAGAAGGAAAAAATTCTTTATCCACAACTAAACTTGATTCAAAGGAACTACGATTAGAAGCTAAACAGAAAGGTGTTGCTCTATATGCTTTGCATTTAAATACTGAATCTGGAAAAAAGAATAATAATGTAGAGAAAGCACGACAACAGTATGAAGATTTAACCTTTAATCATATTTTACAAAAGCCTCTATATTATCAAGTAGAAGGTGGAAGTGTTGAAGAATTTGGGAGAATGACAGAGCAGTTAGCTCAATCTGTAGTTAGTCAAGTAAGAGAATCATTATTGGGTAATTTAAGTGCTGGTTCGGCTTTAGCAGAAGAACATTCTGATAAACCTAAAAATCCAACAGAACAGATAAAAGAAGATGCTAAACAATTAGGCTACGCAATGCAACTTGCTTATTTGGGTAGTATTCAGGACACTAAAGCTCCATCTTTTTATGAGGGATGGATTGCAGACAAAGATTTATTGTTGCACAATAAACCTGTTGCAGAACCTGTGGTTTTGTTAACTAAAATGCAATTAAGTGATTTAAGAGATGTTACAGCAAAAATATTAGATGCAGCAAGTCAGGGAATTTTAAGTTCTGATAATATGTTTTCACAATTAAAATCAATTGCAGCAAGTCTAGGTAGAAATCCAGATTCTTTAGGTCAGAGTAAGTCGGTTAAGTTAGCAGAATTAGGACTGTTAGGTGAATATTTGGATGGTTTACCATATAAGACTAGAATTCAGGAACTTGATGAGGATTCTTGGTCTGCAATGGGACCTGATGAACAAAATCGTTTAATAGAAGATCTTGAAAATAAATTAAATTATTATCAAGTATGCAATGATGATGTTGATAGATGGGTGGTATTAACAGAGGGGAGTGATGTATCTGAAGCTGTATATCCGATACCATTAGAGGCTTTACCATGAAGGATTTAATTGTAGAAGTTGAAGACTTTGTTTATAAGTATGAAGACTTTTCTATAATTCTTCCCGAATTTAAAATTTCAAGAGGGGAATTTAAAGCTATAGTAGGTGCTTCTGGTTCTGGTAAATCAACAATCTTAGAATGTTTGGGACTTGTTAGAAATAAATACCAAGCAAAAAAATTTAAAATGCTAGGGATGGATATTCTAAAAATAAAAGATGAACAAGCAAAATTAGCAAACTTAAGAGGTACTGTTTTAGGTTTTATGCCTCAAACAGGAGGTTTATTACCTTTTTTAACAGTTAAAGATAACATAAAATTAGTTCAAGATTTTGCAAAAAAATATTCTTTTGGTGTTAATGATTTATGTAAAACATTAGGTATTGAGCATCTTTTAAACAAGTATCCACATGAATTATCTATAGGTCAGAGACAACGAGCAGTTTTTGTAAAATCTATAGCGTATGAACCTCAATTTTTATTGATAGATGAACCTACTTCAGCTCTAGATCCTCATAATGCTTGTTTATTAGTATCAGAAATAAAAAAAACAACCGTTAAATATGGTATAGGTGCAGTCATTGTTACTCATGATATTGATTTAGTATTAGATATTCCTAGATATAAAATAGATGGCAATTCGACTTATGATGATAAAGCTGTTTTTTTAGAAAGTATATAAGATATAAAAATGTTAGTTATAAAATTAGCTTTTAAGGATTTAATATTTGAACGTCTTCTGAGTCTTTGTATTGTTGCATCTATTGTGGCAGTAATTTCTCCATTATTACTTTTATTTTCATTAAAATTTGGGGTAGTAACTACCTTAAAAGAAAATTTTAAAGCAAATCCTCAAAATCTAGAAATAAAAATGCTTTCTGGATATAAACTTGAAGAATCTTTTTTTAATAAGCTAAGGGATAATCCGCATATTTCATTTATTATTCCCAATACACGTTCATTAAGTGCTTTAGTTACAGTGCGATTTAATGGAAAATTAAAACAAAATGTTGAGATCGTTCCCTCAGCAGAAAATGATCCTCTTTTAATTTATGGAGGATTTAAAGGAAGTTTCTATGAAGATTCACTAGTGATTAGTAATCGTTTATCTAATGAACTTGGTGTTCATTTAAATGATTTTGTGGAAGTTTTGGTAACAAGAAAGATTAATGGTATTAACGAAGCTAAAAAAATAAAAATGCAAGTTATAGGTATATTAGAAAGAAGTATTAGCAATAATTATCAAATATTTATGTCACTAGATAATTTGTCTGCAATTGAAGATTATAAAGATGGTTTTGATCCAAATTTTGTTGGTGAAGGTTCAAATTTAAACTTAAATAGAAGGTATTATGCAAAAGCTAGAATTTATGCAAAAACCATAGACGATGTAGAACCTTTATCAATAATATTACGAGAATCTTATAACATAAGTGATAAGTTACCAGAAATTGAAAATATAAGAGCTATTGATGGTGTTTTGAGATTTATATTTTTAGTAATTGCTTTGACGTCTATAGTAGGTGGAATTTTAGCTTTTTGGGGATTGATTATTAGTAATTGTCGCAGAAAAACAAAGTCCTATGCAATGCTCAGACTAGGAGGATTTTCTAGAAAAATGATTATGCAAATAATTTTATTTGAAAATACTGTTTTAGTAATGAGTGCTTACTTAGTATCACTTTTATTATTTTATATAGGACAAAATATTTTAAAAAGTTATTTTATAAAACTCTTAAAACAAGAGGTAATAATAAGTTTATTGCAGTGGCAACACATAATTACAGGTCTTTTTATGGCTCTTTTTATAACAATTATTTTATCTTTAATATGTGGTTATACTGTAACGAAAAATCAAGATTTTGCCCAAGATTTGCGGGAGGTATAAATGAGAGTAAAAAGTATAAATTTGCTAGTATTTGTTTTTTTTACAACAACCGAGGTTTTGGGAGTAAGTAATGCAGAATGGGATAATCGAAAACCATTAGAAGGGGATGTTGAAGTCTCCCTTCCATGTAATTACAAAATGATTTTTAGAAAGATTTATACAAAATTTTTAAATGAAGATAATCCTATAGTAATGAATGATCTTTCATATTCTGCTGGCACCAACTCTTTAGATAATTCAAGTTTATTTTCACAATCCTTGAATAAAAGATATATTCAAGGTAATTTTAAAGATAAAAAGGGATATTTTTACTATATTTCTAAATATGAAGTTATGTCACCACAGTATAATGCTTTAGTATCAAGAACATGCAAAGAAAAGCTTACATTAAAGGACCAGTTTCCAATAACAAATATTTCTTGGTTTGATGCTATGGATTTTAATAGAAAGTTTTCAAATTATATACAACAAAATAAAGTAAAAATCCCAGATGTTATTAATACAGAAGATGTTTTTGTGCGATTACCTCTTGAAGAGGAATGGGAATTTGCTGCTCGTGGGGGAAGACTAGTTTCTGAGGGACAATTCAATGCAGATTTACCTCCACTTGGTGAAGGTAAAGGTATAAATGATTATGCTTGGCATCAAGGTCTAAACGGTAAATTAAATCTTTCTGGATTAAAAGAACCTAATCCATTAGGATTATTTGACATGTTAGGTAACGCAAGTGAAATGATGTTTGAGCCGTTTCATGCGACAAGAACTGGTCGGTTGCATGGTCAAGGTGGTGGTTTTATTGTAAGAGGTGGAAGTTTTTTAAATTCTCAAGTTGATATTAGTAATTATACTCGATCTGAGCGTAAATATTATATAAAGGGGCAAGAAAATAAATCAAAGGATATGGGATTTAGAGTTGTTATTGCTACACCTTTGGTGGAAAGTATTGATGAAGCTAAAAAGTTAAATACAGAAGTTAAGTTATTAGGAACTTCTAGTTCAGAAGATGATCCTGTAACTTCGAGATCGATGAGTATGGTTGATAATTTAGCAGCCTCTAAGATTGTAACTGAAAATGAAGAATTAAAAAATTCAATTAATAGTCTTCATAGTGAAATGGTAAAAGCAAATTCAGAAAGAGATGAAATGAGAAATGCTGCAATTATTTCAAATATAAGATTAGGAGGTTTTTTGTGTAAAGCACTGTCTGATGAGTTAGCTACTTATCATTTCTTTTATCAAACAGCGGAGAAAATGAAACAACGTTGTGATGAAGGGAATAAAATAATGTGTGAAAACTACAAAAAACAAAAAGCCACAGCAGATAAGTTTATGAATAATCTTGACTATTTGGCAAATTATTATGGTGATAATATATCTTATGCGTTGAATACTTACGGTATAGGCTTAATAAATAAACAGGGAAATACAGCGAAGATTAATGGTAATAATGATTCAAAATCATTGTTAGCAAATTTTATTGATGTCTATTTAAATCACCTAAAATTATATTTATTACAACCTAAGAATTTACCAGAGTTGAAAGAAATGTGGATAAGTAACTGTAATACAATAGTTAAAAAATAGCGGAGCTGTCATGCAATCAAAAATATTAAAAAGTGATTTTTTATATGAGTATAAAGCAGTAGGGCATGATGGTAAAACCATGTGGAAGTATGCTATACCATTTAAATCAGCCATTGAAAGAGAACCTTCTTTAGGAAAAGAGATTGCTGACATGCTGGCAAATCCTGCAAGTAGAGAAAACAAAGATGGAAAATTGGATTGGTTTATTCCTTTTCAACCTGAAAATGGTGTTGAGTACAATATTAGAACCTGGAATGAATTATCTGTACAAGAGAAAAAAGATGTTAGATCTAAAGTACTAAGATTTCAGAATAAGTTATTATTATCAGCAGAAAATTGGGCGGGCAAAGCTACAACAAAAAATAGTATTTTATTTTCTCATTTTTTAAATGGTAATGGTGATACATCTATTCAGTTTCCAGGATTTGATTGCTTATATTTAGTTGACGGTAAACCTGTTATTACTTTTTGGGGGTTTATAAAAAAGGATACAGAAATTAATAAAAAAATAGAAGGTATTGTAAATCAAGAAGAAGATGTACAAAACATTTCAGCAAATATAAATAATGATATTAATCATTCTTTTTCAAAACAAACACAGATTTCGCCAATAAATAATCATTCAATATGTAAGCATTGGATGTGTATTATAGGATCTTTATTGTTGATACCAGTATTATTATTGTTATTATATTTATTATGGTGGACATTAAAAGGTGTACCAAGCGGGTGTCATCCATTTACAGTTTTTCCAAAGATTTTGGAATTTTCATTAGAACCTAATCGTATTTGTAAAATAGACTTTAGTGGTAATACACCTAGTATGGATTTATCTTTATTAAAAGATGATTTAGATTTATCAAAAATAAATAATAATCAAGATCCTGTTATTACTCTTGATAATGAAACCAATATAGATAGACAAGGTACTATACGTGGGGTAGCTCCTACACCAACTCAAAATCTATCTAATAATCAAAAGAGCGAGCTAAATTCAGAGTTATCAGAAGAAAGAGTAACTTCAAATGGAGAAGTTGTAGTTCCTCCAGAATTAGATAATTCAACTAACACTCCAAATGATACATCAACTAATACTCCAATAAAGCCAATAGATTTATCATCTAAAGATGGGGGGTTAACAGGTCATTACTTGGCCAAGAGTGGTATTGTTGATAAAAATGATAGTAAGCCAGTAAAAGTTAACTATGATTTTAACAATGGAAATGGTCAAGTAACATTAACAAGAAGTGATGGGATAAAATGTGTTGGTGAAACTAGTGGATTTGTAAAGAATGGGGCTTTATCAATAGACGGAACAAATCCTGTAAAATGTCCAGATGGTACTATATATGAAATGCCTAATGTAAATTGCAAAAAAAATTTAGATGGTAAGACTATATGTGGTGGTTTATATGGTAATAGAGTAGATTCTGGAGATCTTTATATGGAACTTTATGAAGAAGGTGAAAAATAATGGTTAGTGGTAAAAATAATTTAGTTTTATTAACTTTTGTTTTTTTTATGAGTGGTTGCAGTTTATCAATGAATGATTGTGATCCAAGAAAAGACCCAGGTTTTTTTACAAAGTTAGGTTGTGCAACTACTGGTAAATATTCAGACAGAGTTACATATAAAGAAGAGCAGTTAAAGGCTTTACGATTGACTAATAAGAATCTTCATGATCAAAAGAATCAACTTTTGAACGACACTGAGTTATTAGAAAATGATATAACTATTAGAAAGAAGAAATTAATAGAATTACAAAGTCAAATAACAAAAATGAAAAAGGATTTAAATTATAAAGAAGCTTTATCTAAAGAAATGGAAGAAAAATTAGATAAATTGAATGCATCTATTGAAGAATTAAAGAATCTACCAAAAGATTCTATTACTTTAGAAAAACAAGAAAAGCTTGATAAGATTCAAGAAGATTATGATGAGGCTTTATCAGTACTAACAGTTGAGTAGTTTTTATGAAAAAAGTAATTATAGCAACTAGTGATTTAGCATCTCTAAAAGTATATAAATATAAAAATAAATCGATTATTGATTGTGTTGATGATGTTAAACAAGAACTTTTAAAAAGTTGGGAAATAGGGGATCATTATGCTAATGTTTTAGCTAAACCCGTAATATCAAGTGATGGTAAAAGCATTGAATGGATTGTTCCATTTAATATTAATGATGATTCCAAAATAGTAAAATTTAATGAGTTATCTTTTAATGAAAAAAAAGAAATAAAGGATGATTTTAAGATATTTTTAAGTATTTTGGAAATTTATGCTACGTCCTATAAAATTACTGAAAGTAATAGCTTTTCAAGAATAATGATTGGTTTTTTAAAAGATCCTGATAACATAATAAAATTTCCAGGAATTTTACCAAATACGTTTAACGGAACATTTGAGAGTATTTCTGAATGGATATATGTGGTAGATAATCGACCTGTAATTATAGGATGGGGAACAACTCCAAAAATTAATAATAGTAAACAACAAATAATTCAAAATATTTCGTCTAAATCTGTAGTTGATTCACCTGTTAATTTTGGGAATAAACACAAGTGGTGTTTTTTACTAGGTATACCTTTATTATTTATATTATTAGCTTCATTGTTTTTATTATGGTGGTTCATTTTAAGACCAAAACTAATTACCCCTCGACAGCCTCAACAAAAACCAATAATTACATTTCCAAAGGAAGAATCAAAGCTAGTTGAGTCTAAGGTTGAAGTAAAACCTGTTCCAATACCACCTAAGGTAGAAAAGCAAAAACCTGCACCCAAAATAACCCCAACTAAATCTACTCAAAAACCAAAGGTAGAACTTCCAAAGAAGAATGATAAACTTGATTTAAGCAAGGTTAAAAATGATAGGAATGCTTTAGATGGAAAGTGGGTTGTGATTTCGGATTTGTATAATAGAACAGATCATGAACCAGTCAAAGTTCATATAGATTTAAAAGGAGGTCATGGAACGATGACTTTAGTTGAAAAATCAGGAGTTCGCTGCACGGGACCTATAAGCACAAGCCTTAAGAAAAATACGTTAAATATGTATGGTCAAAATCTTGATTGTGCAGGTACTAAATATTCATATATAAAGAGTGATATACAATGCAAGTTAACTGAAAGCAAAAATACGGTATGTAATATTGTTAATGGAAAAAATAAGTTTGATGTTGACGTTTTGCGTGAATAATTATGATTAGAAAGGTCTGATAAAAAATCAGACCTTTTTACTTTAATAGATATCTGGAATTAAGAAGGGATTAGTATGAGCTTCCCTTTCAATTGTAGTTTCTGGTCCGTGACCTGCTAGGATTTTGGTATCAGCAGGAAGAGTCATGATTTTTTCTTTTATACAATTTAATAACTGTTCAGGATCTCCAAAAATAAAATCACTTCTACCTATACTTCCTGCAAAAATAACGTCACCAGATAATAATATTTTATTTTTTGGTAGATAAAATACTACATGACCTGGTGTGTGACCAGGACAGTGTAAAACATTTATTTCATCGTCCAAATCAAAATCTAACTTTTGACCATCTGTTAAAAAATGATCCACAAGTATGTTATCTGTTAGAGGTAAATTAAACATCTTACTTTGATCAGCCATATGATCTAGCCATACATTATCATCTTTTGTAGGACCGTAAATATCAATACTGAGAAGTTTTGATAATTCCATTGCAGAACCACAATGATCTAAGTGACCATGAGTTAATAATATAGCTTTAGTTGTTAATTTTAATTGGTGTATTGCGCGATAAATATTATCGGCATCGGCACCAGGATCACATATTACTGCATTTTTTGACTGTGGGTTGTATATAATACGACAGTTTTGAGCAAAAGCAGTTACAGGTAAGGTTAGGTATCGTAGCATTTTTATATCCTCTAATATTTCATAAAGCTTAGAAATAACAGAAATACTTTTTATTATAAATAGTAATTAATAGTTATTATGTCAGTAATTGAAAACTTTTTCAAAAAAAAGATAAAAAAGTTTGATATAACATAATGAGAGAATAAATTATTTTTATAAAACTATGAGTAGGAACTGTGGATCTAAATAGAACACTTATAACATCTCTACCTGTGTCCAAGAAATCATCCGCATCCCCCACCCGTTCTTTAACGAGTACTATTTCATGATTCTGTTATATAACTCAAGTTTCCCACTGAATTTTTCAATCAATCCTTAATTATTGCGGTTTAGAATCTAGTTTTATTGGTTCGTTTCTCTCTATTTCAGTGGGGAAATATAGTAATTTATTACCACCAATAAAAGTAATTATTTGTTCTCCACTTGTTTTCTAAATTACTCTTCATCTTTAATCGTTTTTAGGAATATTACTGCATCTGACAATACTTACATTCAGTGCCTACAAAAACCATAACGTAGGCTTTAACATTTTTATTTTGGAAATCAATAGATGATTTGTATCTTAGAACCTGAGCTGATGCTTCATCTATAATATCTAGCAATTTCTTTTCTGTGTGTTGGCTCTTTGATAAATATTTGAGTTCAATGAGATAAATACACTCATTACTTCTGCATTTATTTACGGTAATCACTAAATCTGCAAACTTTTCACCTTTTCCCACTAATCTAAGTGATTTCTGCATTTCCACAAAAATTCCTCTCATGGAATAGAGCTTTGTATAAAGGGTTAGATTAAGTGCCATTTCACTCATATGATTTAGCACATGATTAGTACATATACAGCTTAAAAACTCAGTGCAAGATGTAGCAAATGGTGATATATCATCTTCAACATCTCGTAAGGATGATATATCTAATTCTGAATTAGTAAATACTGGACTTGTTTTTAATTGTAGGTCTGCAACACATTGAGCAAATAGCTTTGACATGAATCGATTAGGAACTTTTAGAGCTAATCTGTCAATTCTAGAAAGTTTATTATTAATGGTTAGATATCCAAGATAATAAAGCATGGACAAAAGCTGATCACGATTATATTTTGCAGCCTTGTTTAAATTTATGTTTTCAGTAATTCCTTCAATATAAAAGCAACCACCGTCTTGTTCACCTTCAGGGGCACTTTCTAGATAGGTTTCTATAATTTCATCAGCAAGACCATCTTCAGCAATATCAAACAATTGCTTTAATTTACTACCATCATGATCTGATGCTGGATCCATATACTTTTCAGGAGACAGAAATGCTCCTAGTTTTTGCACCTTGTTAAGATAGTACAAACACATTGAAGAATTGTATAATGTATTTTGAGCATTAAGACTAAAACAGTATCCATCATATACAGGTTTCATTCTTGCTATCATTTCATCTACTGTAACACCTAGTTTTTGTATATCAACAAGCTTAGGTATTAGTGTTGCAAGTTCTTCTCCAGTGAAACCAGTATATTCATTAAAACTATCATCTGAAGTAATATTTAATGCAATATTAAATCCTGATGTTAAAGAATCAAGAGATACAGAAGATACACCAGTAATAAAGGTTTTGGCTATACAACTCTTTGCACCTTCCTTTATTGTTGCATAAAAATCTTTAAGGAAACCACCAGTGCTTGTGATTACCTTAAATAAATCTAAATCTTTTGAAAGAACGCTATTAGCAAAATTATCGTATTCATCAATCATTACATATAGTGATTTTTGAGAAGGATAACTATTGTAAGCTTTAAAAAAAGATTTAATAAAATTAGAAGGTGTTTTCTTTTCTGTTTCTGTTGGATTAAATACAAAATCTGGATATCTTTTCAAAAAATCACTTAGACCAAAATCAACAGCTCCAAGAAAATTATCAATTAAAGAGTTTTTATCATCACCAGAAACACTAGAAAAGTCAAAATCAATAACATGGTATGTATTATGACTTTCTAGATTTTCTTTATAGATATCAGCACCTGAAAATATTTCCTCGTATCTATCTTTATACGAAATATCATAGAAACACTTTAACATTTGTACAAAGGTACTTTTACCAAAACGTCTTGGGCGAAGTAAAACAGGATAACGAGAAGTATTTTTACCATCAAGCTCTTTAATTATCAAACTTTTATCAACATACGCTTTTTCTAATTTACGAAATGTTTCGTAAGAAGCTTCACCGTATGGATTGCTTAATAGTTCTACTTTTGCTTCGCTCATAATGAATCCTTAATCTTTTTTCTTATATAAATATATAAAACAGAGAAATTCCAACTTGAAAAAATCCGACTTTTAAAAACTGTAATCGGTTTATTTTTTATAGGTACTTTTTATATATATAAAGTTCTTTCAAACTTGTATTAACAATAACATCAATAATATAGGTATTTGTTTTAAATATCAAATCATTTTATGGCTATATGATACATAAGAATATGTAACCAAATATTATCGTAAACTTTAACAGTAAACTATAGAGCAAAGAGCACCGATTAATTACTCAAGTTTCCAACTGAATTTTTCAATAAATCCTTAATTCTTACGGTTTAGGATCTAGTTTTATTGGTTCGTTTCTCTCTATTTCAGTGGGAAACTTGAGTTATATAATTGCAAATCAAGACTTTTAACTTTACTACATATTTTGATATAGGTATAGTTTTGAGTCCAAAATATAAACTTTTTCTTAAGAAGTAAGTTTATGACTTATATAATGAATAAATAATAATTTTATATGTAATGGCCTTATGATTGAATTTTCTCCACCTACTTTACTTGATATAAATCTAATTGATGAAGATGAAGATCCTAATCAACCTAGAAAAGAAGATAATCCTAGGTTTTCACAACAATCATTAAAAGAATTAGCACTGACTATTGCAGAAAGGGGCGTTAAGTCTCGGTTTTTATGGTAATGGTTATTGGTGGCTTCGTTCTCCTGGCGATAATCAGTTTCACGCTGCGGTTGTTGACCGCAGTGGCCACTTCCACTGCGATGGTGGCTTCGTCGACTACGATGATCTCGCTGTCCGTCCCGCTTTGTACATCAATCTTTAAATCGAGCGACGTAAGGAGCTCAATCTAACCAGCACGCTTGCGTGTTGGAAAATTTAAATTTAAACAAAAATTCATACCCAGGTCCTTAAGACTCTGAAAAATTTCAATTATTTTACGAACATCTCATTTACCTTACATTTCGCGTTAGAAACATCTTATTTTCCCCATTATAGCTAGATCGTTATT
>JBJFGR010000111.1:7665-8439 GCA_051892875.1 Succinivibrionaceae bacterium | reverse complement strand
TATATAATGAGTCCATTGCTACCCCCGAATAAAATGTAAATAATCTGTTTGTTTAGTTTTGGATAACTTCAATTAAGATCATCTTTAAATTTAAGTTATCTTAAATATCCCTTTGCTCTTTAAACGAATTTGTTTAAAAAAAATTACAGATAATTTTGAAAAAATAGCAAGAATGTGCAAATTAAAAAAATTGTGGATTATAACTCGGTGTACCACATGAGTCTGGATATTCGTGATTATTTGATATGAATCGAATATGTAGTAACAAAATTAGGCTGATTTTTTACAAGAAGTTTATAAACGAAAAAACTAAAATTAAAAAAATAGAGAAAAAAAAGATAAAATTACAAAAAAAATTATAAAAAACAGTTTTTTATAATTAAAAATTATTCCGCAAAAAAAAGATAAATAAAATAATTTAAAGGGGGTTGAAGCATGAAAATATACGAAAAATCAATATTTTAAATAAAAAGTTAAATTTTTTTTAAAAAAGTGCTTGCAATATTTTTTAAATCTAGTAATATAGCATCCCGTTGAGGCACAAAGCCGAACACAACGAAGGTTGGGTCGTTAGCTCAGTCGGTAGAGCAGCGGACTTTTAATCCGTTGGTCGACAGTTCGAATCTGTCACGACCCACCAATTCAAGTGTAGCATGTTTCAATAATGGTGAGGGTTCGTAGCTCAGCTGGTAGAGCAGTTGACTCTTAATCAATTGGTCCAGGGTTCGAATCCCTGCGAACCCACCATGTCTTGGTCGCTTAGCTCAGCTGGGA
>JBJFGR010000111.1:0-7565 GCA_051892875.1 Succinivibrionaceae bacterium | reverse complement strand
GAGCATCTCCCTTACAAGGAGGAGGTCATAGGTTCGATCCCTATAGCGACCACCAATTACAAATGTTATCGTTGATTATTCCAGTGTAATGGTAACGCAGATTTTGGTCGCTTAGCTCAGCTGGGAGAGCATCTCCCTTACAAGGAGGAGGTCATAGGTTCGATCCCTATAGCGACCACCATGAATGGGTTCGTAGCTCAGCTGGTAGAGCAGTTGACTCTTAATCAATTGGTCCAGGGTTCGAATCCCTGCGAACCCACCATTCTAGTTTTGATCATTTTCATGATAAATACTCTTCTTTGAATTTTCTCACAAGATTTTTTTGAATAAATTTTCCTTTTTAGATAAAACAGTCTATTTATTTCTTATTTTATAAGCTTTTTAAGAATTTTATTTGACAAAATATTTTTGTGGTATGATTATACGAGTGAGGTATGTGAGAATGTTTTTAAAGGTAATTTAATGGCTTTTTTTTAAAAGCTCAATCATTAATTTTATGTGATTTCTGATTTCTGATTTCTAATTTCTAATATACTTCTTTATACTAACATCCATTATCTTTAGGAAGAAGTATTTATCATCAGGGTAGCCATAACCATGCCTTCTTAGAGTTTTAATCTTTTGATTTATACCTTCAATTTATTTAAATCACATAAATAAAGTGATTGATCCATAATATTTAGTAAAAAAGAAATTTTAAATTTACCTATAAATTGTAAAATTTGGGAATTTTTGTATATTGTAGTAAAGAAATCCTTCCCATATTTTTTGCTAAAACAAAAAAAAATTATAAAACTGATTAACTTTTTTGCTTTTTTTTAATATTTATATTATGATTTTCCACATTTGACTTATCGTTGGTTGTATGTATGACAAAATTAACTTGTGCTTCTTTTTTCGCTGGTGTTGGTGGCCCCAAAGACCATTACAATATGAAAAATAATAAACAGTACGTAGATCAGTTTTAATGTACTTACATTAAAAAAATTATAATACAAGCTTATAATAGTTATGAAAATTAGATCATAGAAAAATATTTGAGAGTCTTTTAAAGACTGAAATTATTTTTTCTATCAAGAATAATAAATAACACTTTACTTTATCAAAATAAACAAGTTACGTGATGTGGAAATAACCATGAAATCAATTGATTTATTTGCTGGAATAGGCGGTATTAGATTAGGGTTTGAAAAAGCTTTTTCAAACTTTGAAACTATTTTTGTTAGCGAGTGGGATACTTATGCACAAAAAACATACCAAGCTAATTTTTCCACTCCAACTCAATTATATGGAGATATTACTCAAATAAAAGAATCTTCCATACCTTCTTTCGATATTTGTTTAGCTGGTTTCCCTTGTCAAGCATTTTCCCTTGCAGGAAAGCATATGGGGTTTGATGATGATTATAAAGGTATTTGTCGTGGCACGCTTTTTCAAGATGTGGTTAGAATATGTGATTACCATAAACCTAAAGTAATTTTCTGCGAGAATGTAAAAGGATTAGTTATCCATGATAAAGGTAGAACATTCAAAGTCATCAAAAGAGCCTTTGAACAAATAGGATACAATGTATATGACAAAGTTCTTAATTCTAAAGATTTTGGGGTTCCTCAAAATAGAGAAAGAATATATATAGTTTGTTTTAGAAAAGATATTGACTCTAGTTTATTTCAATTTCCTGTTGGTGATAATCCAAATACTTGCATAAAAGATATTTTAGATAATGCCCCAATTTCTCCTAAATACTATTTATCTGATGTTTATGTAGAAACTCTTCGTAGGCATAGGGCTCATCACGAATCTTTAGGACATGGATTTGGTTATGAAATAAGAAATATTGATGGCCAAGCTGGTGCTATTGTATGTGGTGGAATGGGGAGAGAAAGAAATCTGATAATAGATAGTAGAGAACATTCTATGATCCCTATCACTCATATAAAAGGTGAAATTAATAAAGAAGATATACGAAAAATGACTCCAAGGGAATGGGCTAGGCTACAAGGTTTTTCTGATGATTACAAGCTTGTATTAGCTGATACTCATTTATATAAGCAATTAGGTAATAGTGTTACTGTTAATGTTATAGAAGCTATAGCTACAAAGATTAAGGAGATATTAAGCAATGACTAATAAAAATTCATTAGACAAGAATATTGGTGAATGGAGCGAATTTTACACTCTCCTATATTTATTAGGTAGAAGAAAGTTAACCTTGGCCGATAAGTCCTTAAATCCGTTGGTTGATATGGATTTACCAATTCTAAAGATAATAAGACATGATAAAAATAATGAACCAATAGAGTTTGTTATTAAAGACTTTGGAATGATAGAATTATATAAATCAAATGAGTTAGTAAAGACATTTAAAAGTGATTATTTTTCTGATAAGGCAGAAAAATTACTAAATGATATTAAAACACATAATTCTAAAAAAGCTGGAGCTTTTTGGGTTCCTCAAGCATATGAATTGCTCCATGAATTGTATTTGAAAAGTGTTACTGCTACATCTAGTGAAGTTACAGATATACTAATGCAAATACACGATATTTTAACAGGACAAGAACCTATTGTGGGATATTCTATTAAATCGTATCTTGGAGGGGCTCCTACATTATTAAATGCTGGAAAAACTACTAATTTCGTATATAAAATTTCTGGTTTAACAAATGATGATATGGAAGTAGTTAATGCAATAGAGACTTCAAAAAAATTATTGGATAGAATGGAACTAATAAGTAAAAAGGGTGGAAAAATTGAATTTTCTCATGTTTTAAATTCTGTTTTTGAAGATAATCTTACAATGTTAGATTCAACTATGCCTCAAATAATAGGAAATTTATTATTGGTGTCTTATACAAGGAATATAGTTGATTGCGGTGAATTGGTACAAATTCTTGAAAATGAAAATCCTTTTGGGTATAAACGTAAAGGCTTGTATGAGTACAAGTTTAAGAAATTATTATCTGCAAAAGCTTTAGGTATGAATCCTTCGGAACCTTGGAATGGATATGATTTAGTGAATGGGGGTTATATAGTAGTTACAGATGTAGGAAATGTTTTAGCGTACCATTTGTATAATAGAGATATTTTAGAGCAATATCTTTTGCAATCAACAAAATTAGAAAGAGCATCAAGTACTAGACATGATTATGGAAGTTTATACTTACATGATGGAACAATGTATTTAAACCTTAATTTACAGATTAGGTTTTATACACCTTCTCAAATGAAGAAAAAGTATAAAAATATATAGTTAGACCAACTCGCTTAAATAAAACATAGCTCAAATTATTTATGTATAGCTACGATTAAAATTTGGGTAAGTTGTTAATGTTCCACAGAATTATTGTAAATATTTGATATACCAATATGGTGACTCATCAATAGCTTTAGTGAATGGGAATTTTTGTATATTGTTAGTAAAGAAATCTTACCCATATTTTTGCTTTTTTTTGATATTTATATTATGATTCATAACATTTGACTTATCGTTGGTTGTATGTATGACAAAATTAACTTGTGCTTCTTTTTTTGCTGGTGTTGGTGGTATTGATATTGCTTTTGAATTAACAGGCAAATTTGATATTATATATGCCAATGAAATAGATCCATATCCAGTTAAAACATACGAATTAAATTCTAAACTTAGAGTTGATAATCGAAGCATTTCAGATGTAAAGCCAAGTGAAATTCCTAATTTTGACGTTGCTTTAGCTGGTTTTCCATGCACTGATATTTCTGTGGCAGGGGAAAGAAAAGGGCTTTATAACGAAGATGGCTCTTATACTAGAAGTGGTCTTTTCTTTGAATTAATGAGAATTATTCATGAAAAGAAACCAAAGATTGTTTTTCTTGAAAATGTAAAAAATTTAGTTGGCCATGATAATGGTAATACATTTAAATTAATTTTAGATGCATTAAAGCTGGAAGGGTATACGAATCCTTTTTATGAAGTTTTAAATGCGATGGATTATGGAAATGTTCCGCAGAATAGAGAACGAATATATATCGTTGCATTTAGAGATGACTTAAATATAAGTGATTTTAAATTTCCATTGCCAATAAAACTTGAAAAGAAGCTTTCAGATATTATCGATTTTGATAATAAATTAGATGAAAAGTATTACTATACTGACGGTAAATACAAGGGGGATATATACGCTCGCTTGGTTGAAGCAATGGATGATCCCAATACAGTATATCAGTGGCGAAGAAAATATGTTCGCAAGAATAAATCTGGTGTTGTACCAACCTTGACTGCTAATCAAGGTGAAGGTGGTCATAACGTTTGTTTGATAAAAACAAATTATGGTATAAGAAAAATGACTCCAAAAGAGTGTTTCAATGCTCAGGGGTTTCCTAAAAATTTTAAGTTACCTGAGATAGCTCCATCAAGATTATACAAGCAAGCTGGTAATTCTGTATGTGTTACAGTAATACAAAGAATAGTTGAGCAAATTATCTTGTCTTTGCATTTGTAAAATTTACTCATCAATTTCAGTATTTTGTTTACCTTTTAGATTTTCGTAAGTGTCTAAATTGCAAAAGTCTATCGTATATTCAAGTTCTGATTTTTTTGTAAAAATAACACTGTCAATACCAAAAATTTGAAGCATTTCATAAGTAACAATAGTTTTTTCTGGTAGTTTAAAAACATCTCTTAGAAGCCATTTGCCAAGCGCTTTATTAGGATTTGACATAATTGCTTTGCCTTCTTGTTGGCAAATTTTAGCATCCATAATTGTGCCATCAGGCAATTTTAGTTTAAATATTGTGTCTTGAGGAGGAAAGAATCCTTTAGTCTTTTCTCTATCTTCTTTAGGGTATGGAATATACAATTCGTTTGGATCTCTTGTTCGACCACCTGCGTTCCATTGATTTAAACCTGATTTTTCAAAAACAACTTTTTGGTTATTTTTAAAAGAATACAACCTTAGACAAATTTGATTAACTTTATTAAATTGTAAAGCTTTGTTCTCTGTTTTATATCTTTGAGAAAATATTTTAAAAGACATTGTTTTTAATGCTTCATATGGGTCATCAATTATGTTTACTTCAAAGTGATCCAATTCAATAAGACTGTCGAAAATCATATATAAGGTGTTTTTAGAAGTACTAAAATGATATACGTGACGTTTATCTGTAAAGTAGGTGTTGTTTTCATTCCCTCTATTTTCTATTATTTCAATATTATTTATGTCTATAGGATCAAATGAACATTCTAGTATTTGCATAGCGTGTGGAATTCTTTTAACTACGTGATAAAACATACTAGTTATGTTATGCAATGCTTTTGTTGTTTGAATTCTTGCATTTCTATATTCTGCAATTCTTTTTATTAAATCAATTCCTGAAAGATCTTTGTACTGAGGTTTTAATTTACCAAATTCTGCAATTTTTTGATCGTTGTTGCCAACCCAAGTCTTTAGGCCCACACCAATATTACCTTTGGATGCATCAGCAGAACAGTCTTCTCTAGATAGATTGTTTGCCTGAAAATATTTGCAAAAAATATTTTCATGAGCTCTGTAGTAAAGCATTGGCTCATCAGATTCAGAAAAAATATTAGAAAGACTTCCTATTATTTGAAGCATTTCTTTATATTTTTCCCGTTGTTTTTTAGGTTGTATATCGTAAAACATACTATCTTCTCAAATTTAAAAAAGTTACTATGAATGTTAAATCCTAACTTTTAAATTTACTACAAGAAGATTTATAACTTGTTGGTATAATCTCGTTTTATTACCAATAATGAATTTTTAGTTTGTTTAATTATAAGTATAACCTTCAATGATCAGTAAATTTTTCTAATTAAAAATGCAGATTACGTTAAATTTACTTATAAATAAATTAATATTAATGAATTTAGAACAATCCAATATTTGGGGATGTGGACGATTTACTAGACACATAAATGTGAATTATGAAATTTAGAAAATCAAAGTAATTTAGAATTGTATGATAGAAAAATACAAAACTTTTTATAGTTTTATTCAAAAAGTTTAGTTTTAATATATTACTTCATTATAAGTTAAAAAAATGCTGACTAATATTTATAATGAGTTGATTAAGTTAGTACTTTTTGGTAGATTTATAATAAATGCGTTGATTTTATTAGCTTTTTTTATTTTTTATTTTTTATTTTGAAGGTATTCGTTTTTTAGCTAGATATTTTTTTATTTTAATTGGGTTTAATTTTTGCTAGTGGAATAATTTCTTATCTAGTTATTTTAGAGTCTAACTTTGTGGTAGAGAGAATATATTTGAGTTTAGACCTTGTTATTTAAAAGACCAAAAGGGGAGTTTGTACAAAGCCGATCTGATATCTGCAGTATGATGAGTTGATTTGAAGCTTTGGATCTTAGCTAGAAAAAATTTTTCTTGTCAAAAATTTATTTAATTTCTTCTTGTTTTGTGTCTCAAAAATAATGAATAAAAGTAATTCTTCATTCGCATTCTTCTTAATGCTATTCTATTGATTGGTTATTATTTTTTCTTATATGGGTGTTTTGTGGCGATTATTTTGGGTATAGATCCTGGTTCTAGGGTTACAGGATATGGTGTTATCGAAAGCATTGGTGGAAAAATATCGTATTTAGGGTCAGGATGTATTCGTACAAGTGGAACTAATTTAGCTCCAAAGCTTGGTCAAATTTTTGATGGAGTTACTGAAATTATTAACCAGTTTTCACCAGATTATATGGCTATAGAAGAGGTTTTTTTGTCAAAAAACGTAATGAGTGCTTTGAAACTAGGTCAAGCACGAGGAGCGGCAGTTGTTGCTGGTATTAAACAGAATCTTCAAGTTTATGAGTATAGTGCGAGACAAATAAAACAGGCAGTGGTTGGTTACGGTAATGCAGAAAAGCAACAAGTTCAAGCAATGGTTGTTAATATACTTCATCTTAATAAAAGACCTCAGGCAGATGCTGCAGATGCTTTAGCAGGGGCGATTTGTCATGCTTATACTATTTCATCTTTAATTGGTATGTCTATAGGTGGTTTAGGTAAGACTGTTGGTAATGCTCGAGGTCGTCTATATTAAATTAATTTAATCAATACTTAATTTTTAAACAAAAACTTAAACTTAAATTTTTATTTTTAGTACTTGTAAAATTTTCAATAATGTGTAACAATGCTCAAGTTTTTGGGTACCCTTGCTGAGTTAGTGATCGGCTATGGGTGAATTTTTTTAATCTATTGGAGATTATTATGTCACTAAGTGCAGAACAAAAGAAAGCAATTGTTGCTGAATATGCTCGTTCAAAGGATGATACTGGTTCACCAGAAGTTCAAATCGCTTTATTAACAGCTCAAATTAACCATTTACAAGGTCATTTTGCAGTTCATAAGAAGGATTTTCATAGCCGTCGTGGTTTATTACGTATGGTTTCTGAACGTCGTAAGCTTTTAGACTACTTAAAGAAGAAGAGCGAATCTCGTTACCACGATTTACGTGTTAAATTAGAAATCCGTCGTTAATATTTTTTGTTGTGTATCTGAAAGCGGGGGACCGGATCCTCATTATCGACGATTTCCTGGCCACCGGCGCGGCCCTTGTGGGC
>JBJFGR010000110.1:0-40009 GCA_051892875.1 Succinivibrionaceae bacterium | reverse complement strand
GGTATTAGAATGCCAAAACTTTACGCTGTTGATGATAATAATGAAATAATCTTAAAACAATATATAGAAGGCCCAACAGCTATGACTTTGATAAAGAATGATAATTTACCGCTAGATGCTATAAGTCAGATAAAAGAAATGTGTAATCTTCTTTATCCAAAAAAATTAAATATTGATTATTTTCCAACAAATTTTGTATTACAGGATGGTTTGTTTTACTATGTTGACTATGAATGTAATGAATATATGGATGAATGGAATTTTGAGAATTGGGGAGTAAAATATTGGTCTAAAACACCAGAATTTTTAGAGTACTTAAAAAAGTCTCCGACATAGAGAAGTATTAGATTTTAGAATTAAGACTTCAAAATAAAATATTTGAAGTCTCAAGATTTTTAATTATTTTTTATCAGTACTACCAAAACCACCTGCACCTCGTTCAGTTGTTGATAATTCATCAACAATTTCAATAGTTTCTCGTTTAACAGGAACAATTAAACATTGAATTAAACGATCGCCTCTTTTATAGGAAAGAGTATTTCCAAATGCATTTTCATCTTGTTCATCAATAACAACATGAGCAATCCATTCACCACGATAATCGCTATCAATAACTCCAACAGTATTACGTAAACCAATTCCTTTGATACCAGTTCCGCTTCTTGGTAATAAAAGAGCTACATGATTTTCAGGAACTTCTGCACAGAAACCTAAGTTTATTACATTATCTTTACCTACAACTAAATCAACATCATTTTGTAGATAAATATCCATACCACCAGCTGATGGTGTTTTATATTCAGGTGCAATAAAGTTATTAACAAGTGATTTTACTTTCATAAATAATCCTTTTAAAAATAGAAATTCTTAAATTGTTTCGTATATTAGCACATAATAAAGAATTTTAAAAAAAACTTGACAATAAAAACATAGTATAATACTATGAATACATAAACATACAAAATAAGTATGAATAATATGAATAATTAAACAAATTTCTTTATTATCTTTATTTAGCAGAGGTTTATATGTTTTACACTTTTTTTGAAAGGACATGTTGTTGCTGTTGCTCAATGTTGAGTAATAGCGATATGTGTATGTAAAACGTAATAACAAGCTATCGAATTATATCAATTCAAATTACATATAAAAGACATAAATTTTTAGGTTTTATTTTTTAATTAAATTAAAAGAGTTGTTTTCTTATATTTAATTTAATTTATTTTATTTTCAACTATTGGAGTATATATTATGTTATACAATTATTTAAAGAATATTATAGTTTTTTCTAGTTTAGTAACATTGTCGACTACATCTTATGCTTTTCAGGCATATGATAAGGATGATGTAAAGGTAGATGTTAATGTCTTATTACATGCAGGACATTATTTAGCTGAAGGTGATAATGCTATAACAGAAGACGGAACAGATACTTTTGGAAGACTTACGATTAATGGTTCTACAAAAGTAAATGATTTTATAACTGGTTTCGGTACTTATGAAGGTCAATATGCAGTAGATAATGAAAAAGAAAATGGAACAAAGGATAATTTAAGATTATTATTTGGTGGACTAAAGTTTGGGGATTATGGTGCAATTTCATTTGGTCGTCAAAAATCAGTTACTCAATATATCGGTGATTGGACAGATAATTCATTTTCAAATAGTTTTGCTGCCCAGGCTTTAGGTAGAGGAGCAAATAAGTACGCAACTCAGCGAACAAATGATTTATTGAAGTATCAGGTTGATATTTCAAATTTAACAATTGGTCTTAATTATAAGTTCGATAGTTATGGTAAAGAGTATTCAAACGATTCTGCAAGAGCTGATGCTAAAGGTGCTTTGATTGCTTACAAAATAGGAGATGTTCAATTTGGAACAGCTTATACAACCTCAAAAGCAAAAGCTAATGATGTGAATACAATTTACTCTGTTAGTGGTCTAAAATACGATAATAAGAAATTAATATCATCAATAACTTACGCATATGGTAAGCATTTTTTAGCTAAGGATATTAAGCACAATGCTGTTGAAGCAGCAATAATATATAAGTTTGACTTTAATTTAGATGTGGCTGCTCATTATGAATGGCGTCGAGCAAAAGAACAACCAAATCATAATTACGATGTTAATCTTGTAATATTAGGAACTCAATATCGTTTTAATAAAAATATAAGAGCTGGTATAGATTATAGATTTAATACCTTAGATGATAGAGATAATGATGCCCAAATTTTTGCGAGACTAGATTTTTAAAAGCATAAAAAGGAGCAATTAGATAGATATTGCATAAAAGAGGAATGCCACTAAAGTTAAATATGATAGGAAATGGTAAATATTTATTATTCCTATCATATTTTGATTATAGAATTAAGAAAATTTAATGGCAGTGGATAATATTGTTGTATAAATGAAAAAATTACTGAAGTTAAAAAACGTGTCAAAAAAGGAAGACTAGCAAAAGATGAACAAGAAAAAGAAATTGCTAGTTGTTTTGTAATAGCTACAAATGACACATCAAGCTCTAGAAGAATGCAAAAACTACTTGATACATATAACTCACAACAAAAAGTAGAAAAAGGTTTTAGATTTTTAAAGGATCCAAAATTTTTTACAGACAGTCTATTTATAAAGACACCATACATAATAGAATCACTACTAATGATTATGGTATCAAACCTAATAGTTTATTCAATAAATGAGTATATTACACACTAGAAATTAAAGAACCTGTGTCCAAGAAATCATCCGCATTCCCCCTCAAAATCGGCTTGTGGATGCGTTATTTTTTCGCAAGAGAGCACTAAAGGTGAAAATTAATTTAATTTGTAAATATACCTATTATTAAAGAATTCCAATCTATATCTCTTGCCTGATTTTCATTATCTGAAATTACTTTAATATTTCCTCTTTTTATTTCATGAATTATTGCGATTCTCAAATCACTGTCATGGATATTTTCCATGTTAATATTTGTTGGAATAAATTTTAGCCAACATGATTTATGATGGTGTCTGTAAATATCCATTGCTCCTGCTAATGATAGTAATGAAATTTCTATAATTTTTGGTGTTTTTATATTCGGTTGCATATGAGGTGGAAATGGATAATTAATAACTCCCATAATTACTGTATTATCAATTTGCAGTTCAGTAAGAATATTGCATATTTTATTTAGCAATATTGAATAAGATTGATTTACAGAAGTATTATTAGTATTTTTGCAAATAATGTATCTATTATCTGCTAAAGAAAAGACTTTATCACTTTCATCTAAGTTAGAATATAATTTGTCTTTAAAAATATTAAGTAATTGATTAGTGTGTTCGCCACCTATTTTTACATTAAGATTTGAAAAACCTGGTATATAGATATGATAAAATTCTTTTATGGCAACTGAAGGTGAGGAGGCGAGTCTTCCATTAACTAAGAATTCTTCAATGGCGTTATTTAAGTTAATAATATATGAAAAGAAATTTCCATCAAAATTATTGTTTTGAAAATTATCTTTTTCATCATAAATAAATATAGTTTTTTTAAGCTCTTTGTTTTTATGATTTAAATGATAAGAAAATAACATTAATATTAATATTATTAATATAAAAATACTTATTGAAATATAGAGTTCATTTTGATTATCAATAACTTTTAATATATCGAAGTTATTTCGGGAAAACAATTGCCGAGATTGAAAATCTTTATACTTATTAATTAAATCTTGTTCGGTTATTGATAAATTTTCTGGGGGTATTGTTAAATGTTCAAAAGGAATTTTTTGAATAAAATTAAGTGCATCATTTATATTCCCATCTTTTAAATTATATAAAGTTGAAACATAGTTATAGAAATACTTTTGTTCTATGGGTAAAGACTGATAACGAGGGTTTATATATTCTAATATTTGGTTAGCTATTTTCAATTTATTGGTATTTATACAAGCGACAGCATAATAAAGAATATTGTTAATTGAGTTGTTGTCACTTAAATCAATTTTAACTACTTCAGAAATTCTTTCAATTGTTTCTAAGGCTTTTTTGTACATTCTGATCTGAACATAGTTTTTAGCTAATTCAATATTTTTTTCATAGTTATTGGGGTAATGACTTTTTATTAAATAATCAAGTTTTGATAATAACATCAAAGCTTTACTTTCATCATTATTTGCTTTGTAATATTTTAGTAATTTAAATAACTCATCAATATAAAAAATTTTATCTTCAGGAATTTTTTCAAGAATGCTTATTACAATTTCTTGATTGTAAACAGCTTGAATAAAAATATCTTTATTATAAAAATCATTAGCTAAATTTGAATAGACCCAAGCTTTGGTATAATTAAAGTTGTTGCTATTTAAATAAGTTATGTATAAGTCGAAGTATTTCTTATGTAAAGATTTTAATTCAAGTTTTTCGGAAAGACTATATCCCATATATAAATTTGGTATAAGATACTTTATATACGATGCATTATCTAATTTTATTTTATTATCAAAATCTTCTATATAGAATTTAGTAAGTTTTGCATAATTTTTATTTATATAATCATTAGCTAATTGATAAACATTTGAAATTTGTTGAATATCTTCTTTGAGATCTATTGTTAATTGTTTTGTTGGAATAATCTTTTCTAAATTAGGTTTTGTAAATGATTTATTTTCAGCAGCACTTATTTTCATTTCAGATATTTTTGATAAAAGTTCTGCATAAGGATTATTAGCAAGTCTTTGAATTATTTTTATAATATCAAAATATTCTTTTGCGGCTTTAATATTATTAATATTTATTTCACAAGAAATAAGACTATTTAATGCAAATATTCTATTTGAAAAATGATTACTTTTAGAGTAATTGTTTTCTTCATAAAGGTAATTTAAGTAGTTTTTATTAATTTGAATACATAGATGAGGATTTTTATTTTCGTATGAATGAGCTAAGATTATATTCTGAGGAACATTTGGGATATCTTCCATCGGTAATGTAGGAAGTAGTAACGCTAAAAAAAGTGAATTAACCATATTACTTTTAGTAACTCATAAAAAAATAAATAACCAAATAATTATATAACTAGGATAAAAATAAAAAGTCCTTATCTATATATCTTACTATTTTTTTACCTTATTGACGTAATAAACGATAGCTTTTTAATTGAGGATTAGATGTTGATCTCACAGGATTAATATCAACACCACCACGTCTAGTATAAAAAGCTCGAACTTCTAAATATTTAATATTATGACAATAATTACAGATATCTGTAAAAATTCTTTCAACACAATGTTCGTGAAATTCATTATGTTGACGCATGGAAATGATATATTTTAATAAATTTTGATGATTGATAGCGTTACCTGTATAAGATATAACAACTGTACCCCAATCTGGCTGACTTGTTATTAAGCAATTTGATTTTAAAAGATTTGAATAAACAGTTTCAGAGATAATAGGTTGATTATTATTACTATTTACAAGTAAATTTGGGTTTAAGTTATATTCGTTGATTTCAACATCAATATCATCTAAACAAAAGGCTTCTTTTAATAGATCTTCATTTTTATCATTTTCTATAAAAAATGAACTTGCAGCATTGTTTAAATTAAAAAGTTTTACATTTACTTCTGCTTCGACTAATTTTGATAAGTCTTCAGCAATTATGTTTTCCACAGTTGAGAGATCTAAAAATTTTGATTGATTAAAACTATTTAAATAAAGTTTTAATGATTTAGATTCAAAAATATAAGGAGAAGAAGCAGGAACTATAATTTCACCAATAGCCACGCAAGGTTTCCCCTTGGGATTTAGATATGAAACTTCATATAAATGCCATAAATCATATCCTAAGAACATTTTTTTTATGTCTAAAGTATCTCTATTTAAGCTACGAGGAACTTTTTGAAGTAATGATGGGGTATATGTGGAGACATATTTAGATTGATGTCCTAAATGTAGGCTTGATTTTAATTCCGTTAATTTATCGTTAATTGTACTGTTGTTCATAATTTTTTTCTTAAATTAATTATAAATGGTCTTTAACATGTTCTATCCAATATAGGTGTTTCATGTTTTCATCTAAGCTTTCTTTATCATCAAAATTGATATTATATGAATTATCAATACCTGAATATTTAGATCCAAGAATTGCTAAACATTTATGATAAATATCTTCAGGTTTAGTATAGAATACTAAATCTTCTGTTGCCTTAATTACAAAATATCTTCCATTTTTTATAAATTCTTCAATATTTTCTTCTGACCACGAGAATTTACCCAAGCATATTTTGTATTTTGCATAGCGATTGCTATCTGTAATTTTATTAAAGAAATTTTTAGTAACTATATCAAGCAGAATATCAGAAGTTGTTGTTGCACATATATGTGGCATAATCATTAAAGTTGACATATATGTGCTTGGTAGGCAATTATTTAATATAAGTCCTTGTTCTGGTTCATGAGGACCTCCGTCAAATACAGGTTCGTCAATAAAAGATACATCATTCATAAACAAAGCGTTATGTTGTTTTAGAAAACGATCAAATAAAAGATATTGATCTGCATTTTTATGTATACGATTTATAGATACCCCATGAACAAGAGAATCTCTATGATCGAATACTAAGATTACAGCACCTTGAGAGTCACCTTTTGAGTGAGGGTTTGCTATTAATAGTTTTCCTTTCAAAGAGTTTAATGAAATCATATTTTTATAAATCTCCAAAACATGCTTGCAAGATGCTTATTGCTACAAGTGCAGCTGTTTCTGTTCTTAGAATTCTTGGTCCTAATGAAATATTGTTATAACCACATGTTGTTGCTAAATTTATTTCATCATCTGTAAATCCACCTTCGGGACCTACTAATAATCTAATATTTTTTACATTTGATAATTCAGCTATTTTTTTACTGCAGTAGGGGTTTAGAGTTAATTTTAAATCATTAGTTTTTGTAGCTAAAAAATCATTAATATCTGTTATATGATTTACTTTGGGTACAATTACTCTACCACATTGCTCGCAGGCACTTATAACTATTTTTTGTAAAGTATCCTGTTTTTTATCAAGACGCTCCTCTTTTAGTCTGACACCACATCTTGTTGATATAAGCGGGGTAATTTCAGATACCCCTAATTCAACGGCTTTTTGTACGGTGAAATCCATTTTTTCCCCTCTGCTAATAACTTGACCTAAATGAATATTGAGAGGAGATTCAATAGGCCTTTTGTTGATTTCTTTAGTAGGGGTTACAACAACTTTTTTCTTGCTACATTCTGTTATAATCGCTTGGTATTCAAATCCATTACCATTAAATATGGAGATTTCATCACCTTCTGTCATTCGTAATACTCGATATACGTGACCGAAACCATTTTCTCCTAGTTCTATAGGTGTATTGATTTTAATAGATTGATTATCATAAATTCTAACAGTTCTCATACTTAAAAGAATTCCTATTATTTTATGTTTAATTTTTTACATTGTTCAGTTATATAAGGATTATCATTTCCTTGCATTTCTTCAATAGCATTGTTTCTTCTACATTCCCAAACATTAACAGGATATTTACTATTCCATAAATCCATTAGGTTTTTATCATTTTTGGAAAGTTTTATATTGTATTTTTCAGACATATATAAAAATGTTCTAGCTATAAATCCTCTAGTATATGGTGCGGGCATAACTGCTTTAGGTGATTTATTGCTTACAACAAAGTCACAAGAGTTAAATTTAGGTAAAGATTTATCAAGCATTGCATAACGATAATTGCTTCTAACTGCATTAATTTCTCCAATAGCAGGCACTAAATTGTGCATATCACCTTCTCTTTCTACGAAAAGTTTGTTTTTTGAGCAATTTTTTCTGCCACCATTTTTCCAACATTGAAGCTGGTTTCCTAACCAGGATGCAGGCATTATATGTTCCCATTCTATACGTTTAGCTCTAGCTTCGATTTTTTGAGGTTGATAATTGCAAGCTTCTAAATCAGGTATTAATTTCTTGTTTACTATCTTAATAGGGCAGTTACAATAAAAAGTTTTTGGGTTTTGAGTATGACGATATAAGGAAGTTAATTGTTTTTTTGATTCTGAAAATGTTTGAGCATGAGTTGTATTTATAAGAAAGAAATCAGTAAATAAAAATAATAGAATAATTATCAAAAAAATGAATGATAAGGCATGAAAATTATTTTTTTTATTTATTGCTATAGTAAAATTTTTATTAAATTTCATAGGTATCATAATAACTTCCTAAACTTACATAATAACAATGTATTATACATTATTCATGAATTGGTATATAGTATTAGAGATAAATAATTAGTTATACTTTAAGGAATTCAGATGAAAGTTGAAGAATTAAAAGATGTAATAGGATTAGGGGTTGCAGGTAATTTTGCAGGACATCTAGAACAAGCAGGTGAGGCTAAAGACTTTTTAAAAGTTAAGGTAAATGATATTAAAGCCCCGAAAGCTTTATTTCCGTTTTATTTACCAAATCCTGAAGGGAGAATAAAAGAATCATTTTTAAGAGTATTTCCTTTATCGTCTGAAGAACTTATTGCTCCTAAGGATGAAGGTGACAA
Organism: Succinivibrionaceae bacterium; assembly: GCA_051892875.1. Taxonomy (GTDB): domain Bacteria; phylum Pseudomonadota; class Gammaproteobacteria; order Enterobacterales; family Succinivibrionaceae; genus JBJFGR01. The sequence continues at coordinate 31,436 of JBJFGR010000110.1, read as the reverse complement.
TCTTCAAATAGAACCAGAAATTGGATTGCTATGTGATATTGTTTATGATGGGTTAAAAGTAATTAAATTAGTTCCTAAATTTTTTGGTGCTTATAATGACTGCTCTATAAGAAGACAGGGAGCAAAAAAAATTAGTGAAAAGAAAAATTGGGGTTGTTCAACCAAGGGGTATTCTCAAAACCTTATAGCAATTGATGAATTTTCAGAAAAAGGAATTATTTCTAAATATAAAATTGCCTGTTTTTTAAAACGTAATGGTGAATTGTATACATATGGTGTTGATAGTTATGCAAGAGATTATAGCTATATGTACCAAAATCTTTTAGATTGGATGATTGATAAGATGAATAATCAGCAAGATGAAGGTCCTGCAGAACCAATTAGTGAATATCTTGAATTATGTAATAAACCACAAAGAGCTTTATTTAGTATTGGAGCTACAAGATATACAGAATTTGGTCAGACACATTATCTTGAAAAAAATGATGATAGTTATGTAATTGTTTATCCAGAAAGTTATAGTTTTTCTGAAATAGAGCAAATGGTTAAAAATGATGTTTTCGATGATTTAAATATAAGTGTTTTACATCAAAAAGTAAAATAACTGAAGTTTTCCGCTAGGTGTGAATGCGTTTGGAGAGTGAACGCACTTGTTGGTAAAAATATAGAAAAAGCTCAAGATTAACTTGAGCTTTATTTTTATAATTTAGTTGTGTTTTCTTGCTAAATGTCTTAAAAATTCAGCTTTATCTAATTGTTCCCATGGGAACTGCTCACGACCGAAATGGCCATAGGCTGCGGTTTCTTTGTAAATAGGGCGTTTTAAATTCAACATTTCTATTAATCCATAAGGACGTAAATCAAAAACTTCCTTTACAATTAAATTTAACTTTTCTTCGCTGATAGTTCCTGTACCAAAAGTATTGATTGATAAAGAAACTGGTTCAGCAACACCTATAGCATATGAAACCTGGATTTCACATTTTTTTGCTAAACCAGCAGCAACGATATTTTTAGCTACATATCTAGCGGCATAAGCTGCGCTACGGTCAACTTTTGAAGGATCTTTTCCTGAGAAAGCTCCACCGCCATGACGAGCATACCCACCGTATGTATCTACAATTATTTTTCTACCTGTTAAACCACAGTCACCCATAGGGCCACCAATTACAAATCTTCCAGTAGGGTTAATGAAGTATTTGGTTTTATCTGATAACCATTTTTGAGGTATAACCTGGTTAATTATTTCTTCACGAACTCCTTCATGTATTTCTTTGTTAGTAACATTTTCATCATGTTGAGTTGAAAGAACAATAGTATCAATGCCAGCAATAGAACCATCTTCATTGTACATGAAAGTTACCTGACTTTTTGCATCAGGACGCAACCATGGTAATATCCCCTTTTTTCTAACTTCAGATTGTTTTTGCATGAGTCTATGTGCATAGGTAATAGGAGCTGGCATATAAACATCTGTTTCATCACAAGCATAACCAAACATTAATCCCTGATCGCCAGCACCTTGTGCACAAGGGTCATCACGAGAAACACCTTGGTTAATATCGGGGGATTGTTTACCTATTGCACTTAATACAGCACAAGAGTTAGCGTCAAATCCTACAGAAGATTCATTGTATCCAATATCATTTACAACTTGACGAACGAGAGATTCAATATCAACCCATGCACTAGTTGTTATTTCTCCGCCAACTAAAACCATGCCCGTTTTTACAAATGTTTCACATGCAACGTGTGCGTTTATGTCTTGTTTTAAAATTTCATCGAGAACTGCATCGGATATTTGGTCGGCAATTTTGTCTGGATGACCTTCTGACACAGATTCAGACGTAAATAACTTAATCATTTGAATTCCTTAATTAAAACATTGGTGTTATTATACCAACTTTGTTTTTATTTGAAAATTTTTATTAAAACTAAAGAATTTTTTATGTGAACCCAATTTATTGATGTAACTTCTTCGGTGTTAAGTTCTTAAAATATTAGATTCTAAAAATTTTTATACAATAGTACTATTTATCTAGAAAATTAAAAGGTTTTACTAATAGTATATAAGATCATAACTTGTGGTAACAGAGATAAAGAATTTACAAAATTTTCCTGTAAATATTGTGTGATCTAATGCATAAAAGTTAAAAAAAAGCTAAAAAAAATAAATGATAATTCCCAAAAATCTAAAGAAATTGTAATTAAAAACTAATCTTCATATAGAATATTTTTTGGTTAATATGTATGCATTCATTATTTAAATTTTATTGTTCTCTTGCTGTATTATGAATGCATTTGTTGTTCTATTGGAATATAGGTTTTTTATGGGAAAATTGAGGAAGGTATTCACCGAATATAAAACATCTGGATACATAATAGTATTTGTTGTTCTTATATTGGTAGCTATATCCTTAGTTTATAAAGAAAGAGTTCGATCTTTTATGATTAACGAGATGGCCAGAAACATCGTTAGTCAATCATTGGATGATATGAGTTACATTAACAGTAACTTTAAAAACGTTGTAAATATATTACAAGTAGTATCAAACTCTCTTTCAGATAAACAGTACATAGGTGGTATATCGACTCATAATGTTTTATCTAGTATCAGTAAAGTAACAGGTTTTGTTAATATTGGTATCGTAGATTTTAATGGTAAAAATATTTACGGTACTAATTTGAATAAAAAAGAATTTCTTCAGATATCAAGAGTTTTTTATGGTACTCCTTTACTGACTGTTGTTCAAACAAGATCCAAGGCAAATGATTATTCTTTATTTGTTGCTGTACCTGTTTTTGATGGAAATTTTGTTAAATATTCATTGTATCTAAAAATTTCAAATAATGAGTTAACAAGATTTTTAATGAAAGGAAAATCAGATTTAAAAAAAGATAAGAATACATTAACTTTTTTGGTATATAACTTAGATAATATTGTTGAAATCAATAGTAGTACTCGAGGTAGATTGTTACCTTCTGAAGTTATAAAATATATTTCTAAAAAATATAAAGGCAAATACGACGAATCATTATATTCTATTGAACAGTCTCCAAATGAAATTCATATATTAGAAACAGAAAAGTATCCATCTCAGTACATGTCTATTATTCCTATGGATTATCCTGGATGGATGTTTGTAACGTTAATACCAACATCATTGGTTGATACTCAGATCAATGCAATAATGACTTTATTAACGTATTTGGTTCTAGGTACAATTATTATTTTGATGATTTTATTGGTAACGTATGAATGGTCAGATCATTTGCAAAAACAACATATCCACAAATTAGCGTATGTTCATGAAAAAACTGGATTGCCAAACAGATCAAGATTGCGTGAATTTTTTGCATCATATAAAGAACTTAAAGAAGAAAACAATATGTTTGTTATTCGTATTGTTATATCTAACTACAATCTTATTAATCGTTTATATGGTTCTAATATTTCAAAAAGATTTATTTTACAATTATCTGAAAAACTAAAATCTTTAGGAAAATCAGTAGATTTAGTGGCGTCACTATCAGATGGTTTTGTGGTATTGATGCAAAGAGAAAATTCCGATTTAGTAACAGAGTTTTTGCATAATTTGAGTATAGAATGCGAATCTATAAATGAAAGTAATTTTAAAGCAGTAATTGTTTGTGCAGTGTGTGAAACAGATTTTCTAGATATGCAAGAAAGAAATATGAATATTGATTATTATTTGGAAAGCTGTAAATTAACTATAGATTATTCTAAATACGATAAGCAAAAACATAATGTTATTTTTTATAGTCAGTCTATCCGTGATGAAATTAATAGGTGTGACACCTTAGAAAAAGAATTGGATAGTGCTCTTGAAAAAGGTGAATTTGTTATTTATTTACAACCTAAATATAATCTTCATACAAATAAGTTAAGTGGTGCGGAAGCATTGATTAGATGGAATTATCATATGCAAGGTATTATACCACCATTTAAATTTATTCCAGTTTTCGAAAAGAATGGTTCTATTGCAAAAATAGATAATTTTGTATTTGTATCAGTGCTTAAATTGCTAAAAAAATGGAAAAATTTAGGTTATCGAATGATTCCTATTTCTGTTAATTTTTCACAAGTACAATTTTTGAATCCTAAGTTGATTCAGGAAATTAGTGAAAAACTTAAGGGTTTTGAGGATGTTATTTCTTATTTAGAAGTTGAAATTACAGAAAGTGCGACGATTGACGATAAACAAAAAATTGTTGAAATATTACATTCATTGAAGAAGATGGGATTTAAGCTATCAATGGATGATTTCGGTACGGGGTATTCATCGTTATCAAATATTTCAGCATTACCATTTGATACTATAAAGTTAGATAAGTCTTTTGTTGACAAGATTGATGTTACAAATGTTGAATCGATACATGTTAATTTAGTTAGAGATGTTATTTTAATGTCCAAGCATATGAACATGCACTGTCTGGTTGAAGGTGTTGAAACTTATGACCAGAAAAATATTCTTCGTGATTTAGGTTGTGAATTCTGTCAAGGATACTATTATTCAAAACCTATTCCAGTGGATGATTTTGATAAATTACTAAAGGATGATAAAATATTTAATGATAATGTCAAATAAAGAAAATACTCATAGTAAGTCTTTTGCTCTTGCATTTTTGGTTTGCGTTGGTGTAGCACTATGCGCAGGTTTTCTTTTGTATTCATATCATTGGGAAGTAAAATTAGATATCAAGGATAGTGTTCCTGTAAAACCGCCGATTAAAGGTATTGTTCTATTAAAAGAAAGTTTTTATAGCAATCCTTGGGGAAGTGTGATGCTTAGAGATTTTCTAAGTGCTGCTAATCAGGTAGGAAGTATTATTGTTGTTAAGGAAAAGTTGGCAACAACTTCTGATTGCTTGGATGTCATTGAAGAGTTTAATTATGAGCAAGGTTCAATAGTTTTATCAACTTCAAATGAGTTTACTGATTGTATTAATGAAGCTGCTAAAAAGTATCCAAAATTACATTTTTTAAGTTGTATGGATACAAGAATTAAAGAATCAAGCAATGTATTAACTTTTAATGCTCGTATGTATTTAATGCGTTATTTGTCAGGAATTTTAGCTGCTTATACATCGAATAGTAGTGATTTTGGATATATTATAAACAGAGAAACACCTGAAGCGATACTAGGGGTAAATGCTTATACAATGGGTATTAAAAAAATAACTCCTAGTGCAAAAGTTTATGTTGGAGTTGTTAATAGTGATAATGATAAAGAAAGAGAATCATTAGTTGCGGAGAAAATTTATGAAGAAGTACCAGGTATAGAAATTTTTGCTTATCATCTAGATTCAGAAGAAATAAACAGATTTTGTGATAAAAATTCTTTGTTATGTATTGGTTATCATAAGTCGTATATGAATTTATATCCTAAGACCACTTTACTAAATTTGGAATGGAATTGGACTAGTTTTTTCAAGAGTGTGCTAGATGACTTATACAACGGAGTATACAACTCTGGTGCAGTATGGCTAGATGTAAAAGGTGGTAGTGCTTATTTAGGTAAAGCAAACAGTAGTATAATCAATTTAGATGCTTTTAATGCTGTAGATAGAGAAATGAATAATTTATTATTGAAAAATAAGAACCAGCTTTTTATAGGTCCAATTTTTGATAATAACGGAGTTCTGAGAGTAAAAGGTGGAGACGTATTAGATGATAATGAATTGGTATACAACATGAATTGGTATGTAAAAGGCGTAGAGGTTTATTATGAGTAATAGTAATAAACAAGAAACTGATAATCAAAAAATTATGAAAAATAATAAAAGAGTAATTTCTGATATTGTTGTTACTGTTTTTGTTTGTGCTTTATTCCTTTTTATAATTTGTGGTGGGGTTTACCAAATAATTGATAAAGTTTCATTATCGGGTATTTCAGGCTCAAATTCTGGTTTGTTGCAGAATGATGAAGTTCAAGGAAAAGAGAAGATGAATGTATTATTTGTACAATCATCATCAAGTGATGCGTATTTAGAGGCTGCTGTTCATACTATTGATTTTGTGGAATCGGCTTCACGTTTTTCTCATATAAATTATAAGGTTGTTGAAGGTGTAGGTGTTAATATTGAGCTTCTTGAAAATATCGTTGAAGGTGAGTTAAAAAAAGGTTTTAATCATGTTTTTTTAGTAGGTTACCCATATACTATAGATATTATAAATTTATTTAGAAAATATCCAGAAGTTCAGTTTTATTTTTATGGGGGAACTTCTATATCTAATAATGTAATTAATTACCATTCCAAGGGATATGAAGTTTATTATCTTCAAGGACTTATTGCTGGGCTAATAACTACAACAGGGGAAATAGGTTTTATTGCTGATTTTAAACATACTATAAATACATTGAATGCAAATGCTTTTGCTCTAGGTGTTAAAAAAGTTAATCCTTCAGCATTTATTTACATTGCATGGAGTAATAGTTTAGATCCTCAAGCTCGAAAGAATATAGCCATAGAGTTATCTCACGCAAAAAATATAGATGTATTTAGTGGATTTGGAGGTTCTTGTTCATGGTGTGATATTTCAGAAACAGCGGGTATAAAATATTTTTCTTTACTTATTAATGAAACTGGAAGATGGAAAAATGCGGATAATTATTTAGGTACCTATGTATATAAACCTCGTAATTATTATTCTAAATTTTTATCATCAATTTTGAACGGTGGATCTAATATACAAAACGTGTATTGGTTTGGTTTGGAATCAAAAGTTTTTGAAAATGTTATATCAGATAAAGTGAATTTAACTATTGATCAGAGAAAAGTTATAGAACAAGCTGTTAATCGAATGAAAAATAATAATTTCTTTGTTTTTAACGGTCCTATTTATTCTAATACTGGAACATTGGTAGTGCCTAAAGATGTTGTAGTTAGTGAAATTGATTTGCAGAGAGGTTTGCCATGGTATGCTCAGAATATAATTGAATTTAATCAACCTTTATCATTGGATGGAATTCCTGGTACTTATGAGATTAATTTAAAAATATATGATAAGGTTCAGGCTGAAGAATTTGTTAGAAAGATAAAAGAAAAAATTAAGTCATAATTCATTAGTAAAATAATAAGTATTTTATTCTTTGTTGATAAATGTGTAACATTAATGGCATAATGCAACATATTATAATCCGTAAAGTTTTGATTTATAAAATTTTACTTTTTTCATCACTGTTTAAATTTGAGAATTAAAGAGATAGGAGTTTTTCAGATGCTCTCCAATAAACAATTAGCTAATGCAATTCGCGTACTTAGCATGGATGCAATTCAGAAGGCTAAGTCCGGTCATCCTGGTGCACCAATGGGAATGGCTGATATTGCGGAAGTTTTATGGCGTAACTTTTTAAACCATAATCCAAATGATCCAAAATGGTTTAATAGAGACCGTTTTGTGTTGTCTAATGGTCATGGCTCTATGCTTCTTTATTCTCTATTACATTTAACTGGATATAATTTAAGCATTGAAGATTTAAAGAATTTTAGACAACTTCATTCTAAGACTCCTGGTCATCCTGAGTATGGTTATGCTGATGGTGTTGAAACAACTACAGGTCCTTTGGGTCAAGGGATTACAAATGCTGTTGGTATGGCTTTAGCTGAAAAAATTTTGGCAGCACAATTTAATAAGCCTAATTACGATGTAGTTGACCATTATACATATGTGTTTATGGGTGATGGATGTTTAATGGAAGGTGTTTCACATGAAGCGTGTTCTTTAGCAGGTACCTTAAAGCTTGGAAAGTTAATTGCGTTCTGGGATGATAATGGTATTTCTATCGATGGTAATACTAAGGGTTGGTTCGCAGAAGATACAGCTGGAAGATTTGCATCTTATGGTTGGCATGTACAGAAAGTTGATGGGCATGATAGTCAGGCTATAGCAGAAGCTATAAAAAATGCACAAGCATGTACTGATAAGCCAAGTATTATCTGTTGTAAAACTATAATTGGTTATGGTTCACCAAATAAGCAGGGAACACATAACTGTCATGGTTCTCCTCTAGGGGATGAAGAAATAGCTTTAGCTCGTAAGCAATTAGGATGGGTATTCGGTCCATTTGAGATTCCTCAGGATGTTTATGATGCATGGGATGCTAAAAAAGCAGGAGAAACAAAAGAAGCAGCTTGGAACGATATGTTTAATAAATATCAAGCTGAATATCCTGAATTAGCTGCAGAATTATTAAGAAGAATTAATAAAGAATTACCGAAAGACTGGGCTGAAAAGTCTCAATCATTCATTGAACAGTTACAAGCAAATCCTGCAAAGATTGCAAGTCGTAAAGCAAGTCAGAATGCACTAGATGCTTTTGGTGCGATTTTACCTGAATTTTTAGGTGGTTCAGCTGATTTGGCACCTAGCAATTTAACAATGCACAAGAATTCAAAATCTGTAACTCCTGATGATGCAAGTGGTAATTATATTCATTACGGTGTGCGTGAGTTTGGTATGAGTGCAATAATGAATGGTGTGTATTTACATGGTGGATTCATACCTTATGGCGCGACATTCTTGATGTTTATGGAATATGCAAAGAATGCTGTTCGCATGAGTTCATTAATGAAATTGCCTATTATTTATGTATACACTCATGATTCTATAGGTTTAGGCGAAGATGGTCCAACTCATCAGCCTGTAGAACAGGTTTCAACATTAAGACTTGCTTTAAATCTTAATACATGGAGACCTTGTGATCAGGTTGAATCAGCAATTGCATGGAAGGTTGCCGTTGAATCTAAAGAAACACCTAATGCATTAATTTTCTCTCGTCAAGGTTTGGCACAGATGGATAGAACGCCAGAACAGTTGGCAAATGTTACCAAGGGTGGTTATATATTAAAAGAAGGTACTGCAAATCCTGATTTAATTATTATTGCAACAGGTTCTGAAGTAGAACTTGCAATGAAGACTGCAGTTGCACTTGAAACAGAAGGTAAGAATGTTCGTGTTGTATCAATGCCTTGTACTGAAATTTTTGATAAGCAGGATGTTACATATAAAGAAAGTGTATTACCAAGCAATTGCACAAAGAGAATGGCTATTGAAGCAGGTGTATCAGATTTTTGGTACAAGTATGTTGGCTTGAATGGTGTTATTCTCGGTATTGATAAATTTGGTGAATCAGCTCCAGCTGATGAATTATTTAAGTTATATGGTTTTACTGTAGAAAATGCTATTAAGTTAGCTAAGACAGTTTTATAAGCCTTATAAATAATTTTGAAACCTCATTACATATGGTAATGAGGTTTTTTATTGTTATATGGTAATTTTTAAATATTGTATAAACTTTAATAAAGACAGTTTGACTAAAAAGTAGTACAATATACAAAAATGTTTTTTAATGACCTAAATTACAAAACTAATATATATTTAGGTATCGTGAATTTTGTCTTTAATCGTGAGGACTTCTATAATGTCAATTATTAAAATGACTGATTTAGACTTGGCTGGAAAGCGTGTTCTAATTCGTGCTGACTTAAATGTACCTGTAAAAGATGGTAAGGTTGCTTCTGATAAGCGTATTACTGCAACAATGCCAACCATTAAGTATGCTCTTGAAAAGGGTGCTAAGGTAATGGTTATTTCTCATTTAGGCAGACCAACAGAAGGTGAATACAATGAAGAATTTTCTTTACAACCTGTAGTTGATTACCTAAAGGCAAACATGAGTTGTTCAGTTCGCTTAGTTAAAGATTATTTAGATACTCCTGTTGATGTTCAAGCAGGTGAATTGGTTGTTCTTGAAAATTGTCGTTTTAACAAGGGCGAAAAGAAGAACGATGAAGCTTTAGCAAAGAAATATGCTGCTTTGTGTGATGTGTTTGTAATGGATGCATTTGGTACAGCTCACCGTGCTCAAGGTACTACATATGGTGCTGCACAATTTGCACCTATTGCATGTGCTGGTCCATTATTAGCTGCTGAATTAGAAGCTTTAGGTAAGGCTATGGATAATCCAGCTCGTCCAATGGTTGCAATTGTTGGTGGTTCAAAGGTTTCAACTAAGTTAACAGTGTTAAATTCATTATCAAAAATTGCTGACCAGTTAGTTGTTGGTGGTGGTATCGCTAATACATTTATCGCAGCCCAAGGTCATAATGTTGGTAAATCTCTATATGAAGCTGACTTAATAGAAGAAGCTAAGAATATTGCTAAGACAACAACAATCCCAGAAGTTGTTGATGTTGTAACTGGTAAGGAATTTAGTGAAACTGCAGTAGCAGAAACTAAGAATGTTTCTGAAGTAGCTGATGATGATATGATTTTTGACTTTGGTCCAAAGAGTTCTGAAAAGTTGGTTGAAATCATTAAGAATGCTAAGACTATTTTATGGAATGGTCCTGTAGGTGTATTTGAATTCGATCAGTTCTCAAAGGGTACTGAAACTATGGCTAAGGCTATTGCAGAAAGTGATGCTTTCTCAATTGCTGGTGGTGGTGATACAATCAGTGCAATTCAAAAGTTTGGTATTACTGATAAGATTTCATATATTTCAACAGGTGGTGGTGCTTTCCTTGAATTTGTTGAAGGTAAAAAGTTACCTGCTGTAGAAATATTAGAAAAGCGTGCTGCAGAAGCTAAATAATTTTATGTAATCATAAGGGAAAGATTCATCTTTCCCTTCTTTGCTAATCAAAATATTAGGAAATTTTAAATGACTAAGGTATTAGACGTTGTAAAGCCAGGTGTAATTGCTGGTAAAGATTTAAACAAGGTATTTGCTGTAGCTAAGGAAAATGGTTTCGCTATTCCTGCTGTTAACTGTGTAGGTACAGATTCAATCAATGCAGTTATTGAAGCAGCTCGTGTAGCGCAGGCTCCTGTTATCGTTCAGATCTCTAACGGTGGCGCGCAGTTCATTGCTGGTAAGGGTTTGAAGTTAGAAGGTCAGCAGGCTCAGGTTTTAGGATCTATTTCTGCAGCATTACACACTCGTAACGTAGCTGAAGCTTATGGTGTTCCTGTAATTATGCACACTGACCACTGTGCTAAGAAGTTATTACCATGGGTTGACGGTTTGTTAGATGCTGGTGAAAAGTACTACGCTGAACACGGTGTACCTTTATTCTCTTCTCACATGATCGATTTGTCTGAAGAAAGCTTAGAAGATAATATCGACTTATGCTGCAAGTACTTAGAACGTATGTCAAAGATTGATATGACTCTAGAATTAGAATTAGGTTGTACTGGTGGTGAAGAAGATGGTGTTGATAACTCTGGTAAGGATGAATCAGCTCTTTATACTCAGCCTCAAGACGTTGCATATGCTTATGAACGTTTAAGAAAGATCAGCCCTAACTTCACAATCGCAGCTTCTTTCGGTAACGTACACGGTGTTTACCAAGCTGGTAATGTTAAGTTAAAGCCAACTATTTTACGTGATTCACAAGCTTTCTTAGCTCAGAAGTTAGGTTTAGCTGAAGGTTCTAAGCCATTGAATTTCGTATTCCACGGTGGTTCTGGTTCTGCTGCTCAAGATATTCGTGATGCAGTTAGCTACGGTGTTGTTAAGATGAACATCGATACTGATACTCAATGGGCTACTTGGGAAGGTGTAATGAACTATTACAAGGACAAGGAAGCTTACTTACAAGGTCAGTTAGGTAATCCTGAAGGCGAAAACGCTCCAAACAAGAAGTACTATGATCCACGTGTTTGGTTACGTAAGGGTCAAGAATCTATGATCAAGCGTTTACAAGCTGCTTTTGAAGAATTAGGTTCAAAGGGTTCTTTATAATAGCTATTATGTAATTTAATTTTTAAAGGCGGAAGATATTTTCGCCTTTATTTTTATAAAATTATTTATCAATCTTTGCAAAATTATTTATCAACTATTACAAAATCTTATAAAATTATTAACTTTCTTTTACAATATCTATACACAAAACAGTAAATATTGTTTATAGATATTGTAATATAAAGATAATAAAGATTTAGCATACAGTGCATATTCAAAGTGCATAGAATATACTGAATTATTAAATTGAAAGGTTTCAATTATGTTCTGTAATCATACTTATGATACTGCGTTAAGACATCTAAGATTTTCGTTATCAGCAATTACTGCTAGTGTTATTCTAGGTATGTTGATATTCGCAATTGCTAGAGTAGTATTTGTTATAAATTTTGGTTTAGATGAATTTTTGCAAATAACATCTTTTGAATTTTTTGATTATCTAAGTAAAACTGTAAGATTTGATTTAAAATATGTTTTTATAACTTTAATACCTTTAGTGGTATTTAGTCTCATTTGTCCACGTCAGCGATTGGCTATATTTTTTAAAAAAATATATAGCGTTGTAAACGCTATTTTATTATTGTTTTTAGTAATAATTTCAGTTGTTAATTACTTCTATTATTTAACTTATGAACATTATATAGATGTATTTTTGTTCGGTTTTTTTAAGGAAGATCCTTTAGCAATTATAAAAACTGTAATCAGTGATTATCCATTAGTAAGAGGTTTGCTTGGTATAGTTGTAGCAATGATAGTGTTGGTATATTGTCATAAGTTTTTACAACTAGTTTGTAATAAATTTATTTTTATTCCAAAATCAAAAACTATGATTGTATTGCAAATAATGTTATTGGTTTCAGTATATGTGATAGGGATTAGAGGGTCCTTATCAACTTTTCCGTTAAGAGAGTATGATGCCCAGGTTTCAAATAAGAAGATTGTTAATGATTCAGTTCCTAATGGTTTAGTAGCTTTAAACTGGGCTTATAAATGGTATAGAATTCAGAATGAATTTCCGATAGTAAAAGCAAAGGATATTTTATTAGATTACAATGATTGGGTTAGAGAGGGTGGTAATAATTTATTAGAGCCTTTGACATGGCAAGAAGATTATCAAAAAGATCCTGCTAAGATATTAGATTTTATACATCAAAGAACTCAAAAAAATGAATATCTATCTGAACATAAGCCTGATGTTGTGATAGCAATTATGGAAAGTATGAGTAGTCACATGATGTCATTTGATGATCCTAAAAATTATGATTTGTATGGTGAACTAAGACGTCATATGAAAGAGGATTTTTATTTTAAGAATTTTATTTCAGAAGGTAATGGTACTATTGATAGTATAACAAGATTATTAGTTTCAGTTCCTAACATGGATTTTTCGACAACTAATAAAATTAAAACTAAATTTTATACAAGCTTTATAGCTCCATTTAAATCTCAAGGATATGAAGTATATTTTATTACGACAGGAAATGGTAGTTGGAGAAACCTTAATAGATTTGTTACTACACAAGGTGTAGATCATTTTATTGAAAAAAGCACTATTAGAGAAGTATATCCCAATGCTACTGAAAATGTATGGGGAGTAGATGATAAATATCTATTTGATTATACTAATAGATTTTTACAGCAAAAGTCAGATAAACCCCGTTTAGTATTTTTACTAAGTATTACTAATCATCCTCCATATCAACTACCTAAGGGTGCAGATTCTGCCAATGTAATGCCTAGAACAGATGTTATAAAACAAAGATTTCCATATGAAGAACCTGAAATGATATTTTCAACATTGCGATATGCAAATGATGAGTTAGGTAAGTTTATAACAAATATAAAGGAAAATCCTGAATTAAGTCAAAAAACAGTAGTGGCAGCGACAGGAGATCATAATCTTCGAGGTATAGGATATGGTAGTTATCCAGAAGAAATACCTATAGGATATGCAGTACCTTTTTATTTATATTTACCTAAAGCTTATAAGAATAATACAAGTATTAATTACGATCCTGAAATATATGGTTCTCATCGTGATATTTTACCAACTGTCATAAATCATGTTTTAGACAATCAAGATTACTATAGTTTTGGTTGTGATTTGCTTGCTGATAATGATAGTAAAAAATATTGTAAATTTGATTTTCAATACAATGAGTCATTATACATACAAAATGGAATAGCATGTTCTGGAGTTTTTTCAATAAAACTAAAGAATGGGCTTATTGGTGATTTGAAGACAAAGGATAAATATGATTGCTTAAGAGCTAGAAAATTTGAAAAATTATACAAGGATGTATATTTATATCAAATAACAATTGATAGTCAAAAGCAAAATAAAAAATAAAAAATAGAAAAAATAAAAAAAATAAAAATAAAAAAAAGGTATCAATTTTATGGTGATACCTTTTTTTTAAATATTTAATTACTGAAATTAAAATTTCAATGGACAAGGTTCTCTTTCTGAGATAGGTTTTACATCTCTTGTAGGATTACCATTGTAGATCTGACGTGGTCTACCGATTCTTGAATCAGGTTCTTCATTCATTTCAATCCAATGGGTTATCCAACCAACTGTTCTTGCTAAGGCAAAGATTACAGTAAACATATTTGTAGGAATGCCTATAGCGTTAAGAATTATACCTGAGTAGAAGTCTACATTTGGATAAAGTTTACGTTGAATAAAATATTCATCGTTTCTTGCGATTCTTTCAAGTTCAACTGCTACGTCTAAAATTGGATGATCCTTGATATTTAGTTCGTTTAGAACTTCATGACAAGTTTCTCTCATAACTGTAGCACGAGGATCGTAATTCTTATAAACTCTATGACCAAAACCCATTAATCTGAATGGATCATTCTTATCTTTAGCCTTTGCTATAAATTCAGGTATACGGTCAACAGAACCTATTCTTTCAAGCATTCTTAAACATGCTTCGTTAGCACCACCATGAGCAGGTCCCCAAAGAGATGCCAAACCTGCTGCTACACAAGCATAAGGATTTGCACCAGAAGAACCAGCTAAACGAACTGATGATGTTGATGCATTTTGTTCGTGATCAGCATGAAGAATAAAAATGCGGTCTAAAGCTTTTTCAATGACAGGATTAACTACATATTCTTCACAAGGTGTTGCAAACATCATGTATAAGAAGTTACCAGCGTAACTTAATTTGTTTTTTGGAAACATGAATGGTTGACCAACAGAATATTTATAAGCCATAGCAGCTAATGTAGGCATTTTTGCTATTAAGCGTATGGCAGTTAACTGTCTGTGTTCAGGATCATAGATGTCAAGGTTATCATGGTAGAATGCAGATAATGCACCAGCAATACCACACATGATAGCCATAGGATGAGAATCTCTACGGAAAGCTTTGAACAATGAAGAAATTTGTTCATGAATCATTGTATGAGATTTAATAGATTTTACAAAGTCATCGTATTGTGCCTGATTAGGAAGATCTCCATTTAACAAGAGATAACATACTTGCATGTAATCAGCTTTATTGGCTAATTGAGCAATTGGGTAACCTCTATGAAGAAGGATGCCTTTTTCACCATCAATAAATGTAATTTTTGACTTACATGAAGCAGTTGATACAAAACCAGGGTCATAAGTAAAATAGCCGTGAGAACCTAAAGCCCTTATATCAATAACTTCATGACCTTCTGTTCCTTTTAGAATTGGTAATTCTATAGGTGCAAGTCCGGGAATATTTAAAATAGCTACTTTTTTTTCGGTATCTTGAGACACGATTTACTCCTTTTTAAAAAACCACAATTAGATATTGTAATATCTTGTTGCAGAAAAAGAAAAGAAACATAAAGTTATGCAAATCGTCTAGAAAAAAGATATAAAAACACCTTGATTGCTAAACATACAGCTAAATTGCATTTAATATTTTTGACAGTTTAGCACATTTGATTAATTTTGTGATAGATAATTCATAATTATTTTATAAATATGGTAGTGATAAGTAATTATGTTGTGAATTAATGTATAAAAATGTGTTTTTGAATAATTTATGACTTAAGAAACACAAAAATTTAATTGAAGTCAGTCTATAATATATAAAATTATGTTGAACATACAAAAAATGCTTTAATTATTGTGTAACTTTATTCATTTATTTATGAATTATTTGTTTTTTATTTGACTAATATTGTATAATCTCAATTCGTAAAAATAATTAGTGAGTTTAGGGATGTTTTAAACGCGAAAGTGTTTTTCCCAAGGTCGGTGAAATCAAATGAATTTACATGAATATCAAGCGAAATCAATTCTAAAAAATAGTGGTTTGCCAGTTCCTTTTGGCATTGTTTGCAGTACTACATCAGAAGTAGGTGAGGCATTTGCTAAAATGAATGGTAAATGCGTTGTTAAGTGTCAAGCTCATGCTGGTGGTAGAGGTAAGGCTGGTGGCGTTAAATTAGTAAATAACGCTGATGATGCTGTTTCTTTTGCAGAGAATTGGTTAGGTAAAAATATAGTAACTTTTCAGACTGGACCAAAGGGACAATTAGTTAGCAAAATCCTTGTTGAAGAATGTACAAATATTGCAAAGGAAATGTATCTTGGTGCAACAATTGATAGATCAACTGCTAGAGTTGTGTTTATTGCTTCAACTGAAGGTGGTATGGAAATAGAAAAAGTTGCCACAGAAACTCCTGAAAAGATTTTTAAGGTTGTGATAGATCCAATTGCGGGTGCACAACCATTCCAAGCTCGTGCATTGGCTTTTAAATTAGGTTTAACTGGTGATTTAATGAAACAATTCACCAAAGTATTCCTAAGTATGTATAAGATGTTTATAAATAATGATCTTTCATTGCTTGAAGTTAATCCTTTAGTTGTTACATCTGATGAACAGATCTACTGCTGTGATGCAAAGATTAATATTGATTCAAACGCTTTATATCGTCATAAAGATTTAGCTGAAATGGACGATTTAACTCAAGTTGATCCAAGAGAAGCTAAGGCAACAAGTGCAAATTTAAGCTATGTTGCATTAGATGGTAATATTGGTTGTATGGTTAATGGTGCTGGTTTAGCAATGGGTACAATGGATATTATCAAGACTTTTGGTGGAGAACCTGCTAATTTCTTAGATGTAGGTGGTGCTGCAACAAAAGAAAGAGTTATGCAAGCATTTGAAATCATTTTAGGTGATGAAAATGTTAAGTGTATCTTAGTTAATATTTTTGGTGGAATTGTTCGTTGCGATTTGATTGCTGATGGTATTATTGGTGCCGTTGCTGAAATGGGTGTTAAAGTACCTGTTGTAGTTCGTCTTGAAGGTAATCAGGCAGAAGCTGGTGCACAAAAACTTGCAGAAAGTGGGTTAAATATTATTGCTGCTCATTCATTAAAAGAAGCAGCACAGTTGTCTGTACAGTGCGCTAAGTAGGGTGGGATAGTTTTATGTCTATTTTAATTAATAAAGATACAAAGGTTATTTGTCAGGGTTTTACAGGTTCTCAAGGTACTAGCCATTCTGAACAATGCTTAGCTTATGGTACAAAATTAGTAGGTGGCGTATCACCAGGAAAGGGTGGGCAAACTCATTTAGGTCTGCCAGTATTCAATACAGTAGCTGAAGCTGTTCAACAGACTGGTGCTACAGCAACAATGATTTATGTTCCTGCACCATTTTGTAAAGATGCAATTTTAGAAGCAATTGATGCAGGATTAAAGTTAATTGTTTGTATTACTGAAGGTATACCAACACTCGATATGTTACAAATCAAACGTATTTTATCAGACACTGATGTAACTATGATTGGACCAAATTGTCCAGGTATTGTAACAAGTGGCGAATGTAAAGTAGGTATTATGCCTGCAAGTATTCATAAAAAGGGTAAGGTTGGTATTGTTTCACGTAGTGGTACCTTAACTTATGAAGCTGTAAAACAGACAACGGATGCAGGTTTTGGTCAAACAACATGTGTAGGTATTGGTGGTGATCCAATACCAGGTTCTAACTTTGTTGATATTTTGAAGTTGTTTCAAGAAGATCCTGATACTGAAGCAATAGTTATGATTGGCGAAATTGGTGGAACTGCTGAAGAAGAAGCTGCTGCGTTTATAAAAGCAAATGTTACAAAACCTGTTGTTGCCTACATTGCAGGTGCTACTGCTCCAAAAGGCAAAAGAATGGGACACGCTGGGGCGATAATTGCTGGTGGAAAAGGGACAGCAAATGAAAAATTTGCTGCACTAGAAGCGGCTGGTGTAAAAACAGTTAGATCTTTAGCTGATATTGCAGATGGTTTACGTGAAATCACTGGTTGGAAGTAAAGATAAGCTTGTGCGTTGCATAAGAATCTTATTTAAAATATAATTTTATAGATTAGGATCCTCAATATGATAATATGAGGATCTTTTTATTTTATATGTATTTTTTTGAGTAGAGAAATGACCGAAAAGTTATATGATTTACCATATGCAGCGGATGTTATTTTTGAGTATATAGGTAAAGATTTTAAAGAACCTTCAGAAGAAGAACTTTTTTTAGAAAAACCTATGCTTTTTAAATTATGTGGTCCTGTAATGTCTATTACTTCATCTCAGATAAAAAAATTAAAAGAATATGGAGATGAATTTTTAAGTTTAGGTAAAGCAATAATTGCGCAGTCGAAGAAAATCAATTTATTGCAGTCTGTTATAGTTAATCAAAGTGTAGATTTCTCTAGATCAATTAAAACAAAAACCATAAGTGGAAATAGAATAACTGTTGATTTATTAAATTCAAATGTAAAATATAAAATAGATGATTATTTACGGGTTAATATTTTTATTATTGAGCACAATTTATTTGTTTACTGTTATGGAAAAGTTTCAAAAATAGAAGAAGGTATTTATACGATAGATCTTGTATGTATTTCTAATGAAGATCGAGAAATGATAGTTCAAACATCTTTTGAAATACAACGACAGCTATTAGCTCAACGCAGAAAATAATATTTTTAAATTTTTCTATTTTTTTAATTTTTATTTTTTAATTTTTGTTTTTTAAATTTTTTTTGATTATTTTTAATATTTTGGATTTATTTTGTTTAGACCATTATTTTTATCAATAGGGATAAATTATTCTTTATCCTCAGGAAGCCATAGATTTGCTTCTTTTATAGCCATATTATCAATGTTAGGTATAATGTTGGGGGTTGCTGCTCTTATAGTAGTAGTTTCTATCATGAACGGTTTAGAAGGTGAATTGAAAGATCGTGTTCTATCTTCGTTTTCTCATGCAATAGTAACTACTAACGATAATGTTATATCAGCTGATTATGATATTTCTCATTTTAAATTAGATAGCAATGTTTTAGCTATATCACCATTGGTAACTGATGATATTATGATTCAGGGTAAAAAAGGCTTAACTTTAACAAAGTTACAGGGTATTAATCCTTCTTTATATCCAGTTGCTGATTTAATAAAATCATCAACAGGGAGTGAGGCTTTTGATTATTTAGTTCCTAACAGCTATGAAATAATTATTGGGTCTAGTTTAGCTAAAGAATTAGGTGTTAATATAGGTGATAAAGTACGTTTGATATCTGTTTCTAATGTACGGTATACGCCATTTGGTAGAGTTCCTGCACAACGATTGTTTACAGTATCCAGTATCTTTTACATAGGTGTTCAAGATGGAGAGCAAGCAAATGTAATTGCTAATATTGAGGATGTTAAACGATTATTAAAAATGGATAGTAAATATATAAGTGGTTTTAGAGTTTGGCTTGAAGATCCATTTAAGATAGATGATTTTAAAAAAAATGTTGCCTCATATGATATAAATTTATCAGTAAAAGATTGGCGAGAAGAAAAAGGTGATTTTTTTCAGAGTGTTGCTATGGAAAAACTTATGATGAGTTTAATGTTAGCACTAATTATCATGGTGGCTATTTTCAACATGTTATCAGCTCTAGTTATGGTCGTAACTAGTAAATTACAAGAAATAGCAATTTTGCGAACTATGGGAATGTCTCGTCTTGAGATAATGGGTATTTTTATAGTAGAAGGGGCAATAAGTGGAATTGTTGGTTCTTTATTAGGGGTTATTATGGGATTGTTGTTAATATATAATATTGATTCTGTATTATCATGGTTAGGTTTAAATTTATATTTATCAGCTGGAGGCTTTGGAATACCTTATGAGGTAGAGATATTACAAGTATTAATAATAGTATGTATTACAATATTATTTAGTTTTGGTATTACAATATATCCATCATTAAAGGCTGCATATATGAATCCTGTACAAACTCTTCGTTGTGAGTAAATTTTTATGAATTCAGAAATTTTATTAAAAGTAGAAAATGTTACAAAAGACTATAAAGAAGGTAGTGTAATTACTCACGTATTAAAGGGTATTAATTTAGAAATAAGAAGTAATGAATTAGTTGCTGTAGTTGGTTCATCAGGTTCTGGAAAAAGTACTTTATTACATATATTAGGTACTTTAGATACACCTACATTAGGAACAGTATTATTTAAGGGTAATAATTTATTTAAATTATCAAATAAAAAGTTATCAGATTTTAGAAATAAAAATTTAGGATTTGTGTACCAATTTCATCATTTATTAGCAGATTTTACCGCTTATGAAAACGTGGCTATACCTTTATTGATAAATGGAACGCCAAAGAAAGAAATAAAAGAAAGAGTTGAATATCTTTTGAATAAAGTTGGTTTATCACATCGTATGCATCATCGTAGCAGTGAAATGTCCGGTGGAGAAAGACAAAGAGTAGCTATTGCTAGAGCAATAGTAAATAAACCATCTTTAGTGTTAGCTGATGAACCAACAGGTAATTTAGATCGTGCAAGTGCACTAAGCGTATTTGAATTATTAAAAGAATTAAGAACAGAAACTAAATGCTCATTAGTTGTTGTTACTCATGATCTTGAACTTGCAAATAGTTTTGAAAGAAAAATCATTATACAAGATGGTTTAATAAGGGAATAGTTGGCTATGTTTTTGTTGCCTTTAAAGATAGGTTTTAGATTTTCAAAAGCTCGAAAATCTAGCAGTCTTGCTAAGTTTATTTCTTTAGCTTCTACAATGGGTATTGCTATTGGTGTAGCTGTTTTGATAATTGGTTTATCTGCAATGAATGGTTTTGAGAGAGAATTAGACCATCGTGTATTAGGAATAACACCTGGAGCTGAAATTATTTCCTCTACTGGTGCTATAAAAGATTCATCAAAAGTTATAAATTTATTACAACAAGTAGCAAAAATTAAAGCGGCATCTCCTAATATTATTATTAATGGATTAATTCATAAAGATAATGTTTATAAACCTATTCAAGTACGAGGAATAGAACCATCTTTAGAGAGTAAAGTATTAGGAATAAATGAGTTTATACAAGATTCTAAAAATTTAGAAGTATTGAATGATGAAAATCCTGATAATTTACCAGGAATTATTATTGGCGATTTGATTGCTAAACATTTGCACGTAAAAATTGGTGATAATATTGAATTTATTAATGCTGAAAGTAGTGACAATGGTTCATTAAAGGCTACTTTAGGAACTATTTTTAAAGTAAAAGCAATTTTTAAAATAGGTGGTCAGTTAGATGGACTAATAAGTTTTATTCATATAAATAGTTCACAAAAAATACTAGATTTACCAAGGGATTCAGCAACTCAATTTTCAGTAAAATTATATGATATTTTTAATGCTCAAGAAGATAGTAGGGAAGCAACTAGATATGTGTTAGACCATTATATGGGAGGATTCTATGTTCAAAGTTGGATGTTGAAATACGGCAATCTTTATAGAGATATCCAGATGATTAGAACTATTTTATATTTAGCATTAGTGTTAATTGTGGCTGTTGCATGTTTTAATATTATTTCAAGTTTAGTAATGGCTATAAATGATAAAAGAAGTGAAATAGCAATTTTAATGTCTTTGGGATATAAGAGAGGTTCTGTTTTATTAACATTTATTACTAGTGGTATCATAAGCGGTATTATTGGCGCCTTAATAGGTGCAATCATAGGTTCTTTATCAGCAACATATTTAACTGAAATTGTTAATTGCATTCAAAATATATTTGGTATTCAAATATTAAAGCAAGAGGTTTACTTTATTAACTTTATTCCGAGTGAAGTTCATATCCTAGATATATTATTAGTTGTAGGTGTAGCTTTTATATTAACAATTGTAGCAACAATAATTCCTTCATATATGTCAACTAAGATAAACCCTGCAAAAGAGTTATCTGGTAAGTAATACAAATCAGTTAAATAATTATTTGGTAAGTAGCTACCAAATAATTATTTTATAAATCAGTGTTATTTTTTATAATATCTGACTGTAGCAATCTAATCACTTCATAGGTAAAAATTTCCTCAGGTGTTTCTTCAAAGTCGGCATCAATAATAGCTTTTAAGCCTAAAAGAAGTTTTTCTTGATATTTTTTAGAAACTTTTGTCATAAAGAGTAACGCCTGAAAAACTTGTTGATAACTAGGAGTAGTATTATCACATTGATTATGAGCAATATCTAATAAATCCAAAGCTCCATAGATCATTTCTTGATAATTAATACCATTTTCTTTATTTAGGTAAACTAATTTTTTAAAGATAATAATAGCATTCTTTTTAAATTCTGAACTAATATTGTTACGTTCAAAAGCAATTTCAAAATATTTATCATTAACAATATCTAACTTAAAATCTTGGTTTTTATTTGATAATAATGCACAAAATGCTAGTAATTTGGTATTAGATGTTTCTATACGAACTAATGAACTTATAATACGATAGAAGTTGCTGCGAATAGCGTATGATGAAATACAATATTCATTGATGAACTGTATTAAAATCTTGCGAACATCTAGGCTATTAAGTTTTTTTGAAGGTTCATTTAATGATTTTATAAACTCTTCATCTCCGTATTTTTTATAGGTATCAAGATGTTTCGGTTCTAGGCAAATAGCATTTAAAAGTACACCATAAGTTTTTGTTAAAGGTTCATTATTAACTGGTAGGGTATTATCTATAGGAGTGGTAATTCTTTCTTCATTTAATGTATGGGGGGTGTTATCATTAATCAAGGTGTTGATAAAAGCTAAAATAAAATTCTGACTTTCATAATTTATGATTAATTCTTTTTGTAAAATTTTAAACCCAGTACCAAAATTTTTCTTAAAATCTATTTCAGCCCATGAGATTTCTTTTAATGCTTCAAAAAATGAGGTTTCTTTTACATTTGTTAAATAAAATGAAGGGACTTTTGAATAAATGTTTTCATAAGCTTTACTAAAGATTTGTTCTTTACTATCAATTGGTATATTTTTATTATAATTAAGGATATATGAGAAAATAAATGAACAGAATTTTCCATAATTTTGTTCAAACACTTTTTTATTAGTATTTTCAACAGTCTTTTTTGCTAAATAAATACTTAACAAAGATGGTTTTAAATTATTTTTATTAATATTTTGAGCTTTATTTAAAATATTGATAAAACGGTTTGCTTCATAATCGTCTAATTCTGATACAAAATTTTTAAATAAATAAAGATGAGTAGTTAATTCATCATATTCCATTAATAAAAATTCAGGAGGTAATAGTTTTTTGAACCCCTCTTCCATTTGATTATAAAATAATTGATATTGTTCGTTATCATTAAAAATAGTACCGAGTATTTTGTAATTATATGCTAACTCTATTTTATTACTTATTCTTTCAACTTCATCAACAGTTTCTTTTATAGCATTAGCTGTACATACAATTGCACCATTAGTTAAATTGATATTTTTTTCAGGATTTTTTTTAATAGTTTTATTATTAATATCTGAATTATCTTTATTATAATCATCATAGTATTCATATTTTATGTTAGGATCTTCGTGAGCTATATAATCAATAATATTCATTCTATCTTTAGTTTTTGGATGAGTGTTATTTGCTAAAATACTACACACAAAATATAGTTGTGAATAATTAGGATTTATATATTGGGTATAAGTATTATGTATCAAGGTTTTATCTAGAGTTGTAAGTAACGCAACAGGATTTCTGGTATATTTAATAGTAGTGGCATCACAGAGCATAATCATTTTTTTGGAGATAAGACTTTTCATTATATAACCAAATGCTTGACCAATAGCACCGATACTCATTAAAATAGCACAAATAAAGAGTATAGGTATAAGTCCTGGAACCCCATCTATATTACTTTTGTTTTTTTTGTTACTTTCGTAGTTATATGAGGAGTTTTCATTATCGGAAAGTGGAACAAAAAATAAACCTGTATTAAATATTATGGTCATTGCAGAAATTAATGCACTAGTTTTTACAGAAGCTTCTGTGCATCCGTTACAGATAGCACTAAATTCAAAAGCAATGAGTGATTGTAACTCATCTCTTTTTAATTGTTTTAAAGCACCATAAGAAACTCCAATGCAAGATTTTTTTGAATTGTAACATAAAGAATACGCATTTATGTCTTGATTCATTAGGTCTATAAAAATTCTGGGGCAAGGTATTTTTGCTGATATAGACATTTCTTCAACAACATTTTTTAAAGTTTGCAGTTCATTCGTATCTATATCCTTTAAGATTTCTAATTCGTAATTTGATATATATTTTTCAAATTTATGATAGTTATTGTTAGTAATGTTTTTTATTTGAAGTAGAAGTGAAAGGCTTATACCTCCTAAGTAACTATTAAAACCATTGATATTATTTTTTAATTCTTTATAAGCTTTCAAATAACCATAAATCATCAATGAAGTAACGATGATTATGGAGATATAAATAGATTTTCCATGAAATATATTGAGGTCATATTCTTCTCTAGGAAGATTTTCATAAGAATTATATAAAAGTTGTATCGTGTATGTTAATAGCACAACGATACAACAGTAACCTATAGCAAATATCCATAGCATAAGTCTGTAATATTTTTTTGCTATATTTATATTTTCATAAAAAGAAGCCATATTAATTACCTTAAAAAATATTATATTATTGTTGTAATAATTTCATAATTTCATATGTAAAAATTTCTTCAATGGTTTCTATTCCATCACCATCAATTATAGCCTTTAATCCCGTTAGGAGAAGTTTTTTAAATTCATCAGGCGCTTTTGTCATAAAACATAATGCTTGAAAGACTTCTTTACTTGTTGGTTCTATTTGTTGATAACAATGTCTAGGGATGTTTAAAATATCCATAGCACCGAAAATAACTTCATCATTTTCGATTTTGGTACTATCATTATTTTTGATAACATCTCTGAAGATGATAGTGGCATATTTATTAAATTCAAATCTTGTTGCTATTTTATCAACATTTTTATTCTTATTAAGTAAGAAAGCGTAAAGAGCTAGCAATTTAGTGTTGGTTAATTCTTTATATGTTAAATCCTTTATAACTTTATAGAATGAATCTTTTATAAAATTATTTGCAACAGCAAACTCTGAATTAAAATAAGTTAATATTCTTCTAATATTTTGATCATTGATTTCAATAGATGGTGATTTTATGGTTTCTATGAAATCATTGTTACCACAATTTATAAATTCATTTAAATCACTAATGTCATTTGCAATAATTACTAACAATTCAGCATAAGGTTTTGTTAATAATTTTTCTTGTTCTGAAGGTTTTAAGAATTCATTTTTGCTGTATGATGAAACAATTTCATCATATAATGATGATTCAAGTTGATCATGTAAGGAACGTAGTAAAGCAATAATAAAGATTTCTTCATCTGATATGATATCATCAGCTTTTATCGCAATATCAAGACCTAATAAAAAGTTTTTCTTAAATGAATATACAGATAAGTATACGCTTTTTATTGATTCTACTAATTGGCTAACACTTACAATATCGTAATAATTTACAGCAAAATTTATTTTTGCTGCTTCAATACATTTGTTAAAACACGCTATTCTTTGTTTTTTGTTTAAGTCACAATTATTTAATATAAAGGAATAGATAATAGCAAAGGAGTTTGCTAGATTATCTCCAGAGGTAGCTATTTCATTAGTTCCTGCAATAGGTCTTAGAACAACTAAACTTAATAAATTAGGCTTATAGTTTGTAGGGTTTGTTTGTTGTGCGATTTTTAAAATTTTTTCAAAACGTAATAATTCATTATTTTCTAAATTATTAGTAAATCTGCGTAGTTTTGCGATGTAATTAATCGTATCTTCCATACTCATTCTTATTACATGTGACGGAAAAAATTGAGCAATTTTTTTATCAACATGATTTAAGAATAGAAAGTATTCTTCATCAGTATCAAAAACAGCACCAATAATTTTATAGGTTTCTTGCAAATTATTTTTAAAATTATTGCGTTGTTGTTCTTCTTGTTCGGTACGCAATATTTTGTATTCTTCTTTTTCTTTATCGGTCATCATCGACGTTAAGATTACTCCAAGACCTGCATTTTTTGAGATTTCATTTAAAATATTATTTGGAGTTTTATTTATAGTATTATCTAAAGATTCTTTATTGCCATTAGGATTTCGTAAATTTTTTTCAATATCAACAAGATCTTCTGTTTTTTCAAACAGAATATTGTGGTCAAAAGTATAATTGTATTTTTTGAAAGAGAAATCACTATCAGTATATTTTTGTATATACTCTATTCTTTTCATTATTGTAGGGTGGGTTGAATACAAAGATTCTGAGCTTGTAAAGTATAAGTGAGCATAATCTGATAATATACCATCAACATAATTATTACCAACTTTTATTTTATTTAAAAGTCTTAATAAAGCAACAGGATTTCGAGTGTATTTGATTGCAGTTATATCAGCTAATTTGATAATTTTTTTTGATAAAATATCTTTCATTATTAGCCCGAATGTTTGACCTAGAAGTCCTGTAAACATAATAATTACTCCGATAGGAGCTAAAATAGGAAAAGGCCCTAAAATTCTTGTTTTTCGTATAGCAAAATCAGCTATTTTCTCTATTTTTGTATTAGTAGATAATGGAGAAAATATACGACATCCAATATTAAATAAAATAGACATAGAGGCAATAAGTGTTGTTGTTTTTAATGACACTGCCATACATCCATTACAAATATTACTAAATTCATGTGCAATAAGTACTTGTAATTCGTTTCTATTTAATTTCTTTATAGATCCCATTGTTACACAAATACTAGCTTTGCGTTTATCATACCCAGTTGCAAAAGCATTAATATCATAGCTTGTTAGGTCTATAAAAATTTCAGGAACAGGAATATTACTGGCTATAGACATTTCTTCTACTAGATTACGTAATTGTTTTATTTCTAAAATATTTAAATAACGTAATTTTTCTAATTCGTATGGTGAAATGTATTTATCGTAATTTTTATTTTGAAGTTCTTTTTCATTTTTTATTTTTTCAAGCAATGATACATTAATACCACCTAACTTTGTGGCAAGTTCAGTACCTGAATTTTTTAATGTTTTTTTTGCTGATAAATAACCTAATATCATTAAAATACTTACTATTAGAATAGATATAGGAAACATTTTATTATTAAAAACATTAAAGTCGAAATTATTATAAGGTATATTCTTATAAATTAAGTAACATATTTGTAAAACATAGGTTAATGAAATTACAATAATTCCATAACCAATAAAAAATATAGTTAACATAATTTTGTAATATCTTTTAGCGATATTAATATTTTCATAAAAAGATATCATAGTTACAGTTTTATCCTTTTGTATTTATATTTAATTTTTTTAATTTAATTTATTTTATTTTATTTTATTTTATTTAATTATATGTTTATATATATATCATATATCTTTTGAAACTATATTTTAAATAAAAAAAAGCGTAATATGTTCTAATAATTTTATTTATGATATTACTTGCATTTTTTACATAATAATTACATAAAAATACTTAATCTAAAGTTTTTATGAACATTGAAATAACGGGCTAAATTGATCTAGTTATAGCCCGTTATGTTTAGAGATTTGTTTTAGAAATCTGCGTTGTTAACAGTTCTTGGGAATGGAATAACATCACGAACATTACCCATACCTGTTACATAAACTACTAGTCGTTCAAAACCTAAACCAAAACCTGAGTGAACAACACTTCCGTAACGACGTAAGTCTCTGTACCACCAGTAATTTTTAGGATCTAATCCCATTTCAGCCATACGTTTGTCAAGAATATCTAATCTTTCTTCACGTTGTGAACCGCCAATTATTTCACCGATTCCTGGAGCTAATACATCCATTGCTGCAACAGTTTTTCCATCATCATTTAAACGCATATAGAATGCTTTAATATCTTTTGGATAATTTTTTACAACAACTGGTGATTTAAAGTGTTCTTCTGCAAGATATCTTTCATGTTCACTCTGTAAATCGATACCCCATTCAACAGGATATTCAAATTTTTTACCGCAATTTTTTAGAATTTCAACAGCTTCTGTATAATCAACTTGCGCAAAATCTGAATTAATGAAGTTTTCAAGACGAGTTATTGCATCCTTGTCAATTCTTTCAGCAAAAAATTCCATATCGTCACGACGTTCAGTTAATACAGCTTTAAATACATACTTAAGCATAGCTTCAGCTAATGCTGCATTATCATTTAAATCATTGAAAGCAACTTCTGGTTCAACCATCCAGAATTCAGCAAGGTGTCTTGTTGTGTTTGAATTTTCAGCACGGAATGTAGGTCCAAAAGTATAAACTTTTGATAATGAACTTGCTACAGTTTCTACATTTAATTGACCAGAAACAGTTAAGAAAGATTCTTTACCAAAAAAATCTTTTGAGTAATCTACTTTACCATTTTCTGTTCTTGGTGGGTTATTTACATCAAGAGTTGTTACTCTAAACATTTCACCTGCACCTTCACAGTCAGATGCTGTGATTAGAGGTGTTGAAACCCATATAAATCCGTTTTCATTGAAGAATCTGTGGATAGCTTGTGCTAAACAATTGCGAACTCGCATTACAGCACCCATAACATTTGTTCTAGTACGTAAATGAGCATTTTCTCGCAAAAATTCAACAGTGTGACGTTTTGCACTCATTGGATAAGTATCAGGATCTTCAACTAAACCACAAACTGTTACAGCAGTAGCTTGAATTTCAAAAGCTTGTCCTTTTCCTTGAGATTCTACTAATTTGCCATCACAAATAACTGAACAACCAGTAGTTAGCTTTAATACATCACTTTCATAATTTGCTAAATCAGCTGGTGCTACGACCTGTATTGGATTAAAGCATGAACCATCGTGAACAGCTAAAAATGAAAAACCAGCTTTTGAGTCACGGCGTGTTCTAATCCAACCACGTACGCGTACTTCATCGCCAATGTTGTATTTACCTTTTAAAAGGTCACTTACTGACGCAACTATCATTTAAATTTCCTCAACTAATTGATTTGTAAAACTTTTTAAATTTCAATGGATTTATTAAATCTCGATTATTCAGATTTTATGTGAATATATGAGGTATCTAAAATGCCATTGTTAAATCTTAAATCTATATAATAAGCCCCTTTACTGTATCTGCTTGGTTGATACAAAATAGGAAGCTCTCCTAAATTCAATTCTTTAATTTTATCAATTACAGGATATGTAAAACTCTCAACAGCTTTAAATTCACATCCGTCATCTGTGGTAAAAGAAAGAGTTATAAAAGTTTTTTTATCTTTTTCGTCTTCAACAATTTCTTCTATTTTTCCAGCAGCTATATCCCATCGTAAAAATTTGCTATTTGTTTTTACAAAATTAAAGAAACATTTTCCAGCTAAAAATAGTAAGAAGGCAGCACAGGCTTCTGTTAATAATTGATATTTATTTAAAAAATTTACAAATTGATTACAGATTAATAAACCAATGCAAATACCTGCTAAAATAGTATAGATCCAAGCAAAGGTAAGTACGCCTTTATTATTAGAAGGTCTAACATACTTTTTTAAATCTATTTTGCAAGCATCTAAATTTGGAGTATATTTTTTCACATTTCACCTATTTATTTCTTTGATTTTTTCTTTGAAAATTTATTATATTTCAATAATTCAGCCGAAATCATTGGTGAATCTTCATTAATATAACCTTCATAATTTGAAATGGTTTTAGAAGATTCTTTGTCATCATAATGTAAAGAAGAAGTTATAGTATATTTCCTATCTAGAATGGTATTTAGAAGAAGAGAAGATGCAATGGTTGATTTTTGTACATCAGGATTTAATATTTCTTTGGAACATTTTTTACTGTTTTTTGAAATTTCTTCATCTGAAAAATCTTTTGTTTTATTGTAGATGGTGGTCCCATTAATTGCTAAAGAGAAAATAGCTTTTTTTAATGGTAAATCAATATCAAGACTATTGTTGATACAATAATCTACAATAATAATAGGATGAGTACGTTCTTTAAAATCAAAGGTCATTTGTGTTACATTTATTTTGGGTAAACCGTCTTTATAATCTGTTAATGTTGCACATCCTGAAAAAAGGAAGATACCTAAGGAGCTTAACAATATTTTTGTTAAAAATTTCATCTATACTTTCTCTTTTTTATTATTTTTTTGTATTATACTCTAAAAGTATAATTTTTAATAATATGATTTATCTGGAGTGAATTTTATTATGGAAGAAATGGTTCCAATTGTTAATGATAAAAATGAAATTATAGAAATTGTTCCAAGATCTGTAATGAGAAAAAATTGTCTCCCGCATAGAGCATCTTATATTGTATTACAAAATTCTGAAGGAAAGTATTATATTGAAGTTAGAACCTTAACAAAGGATTATTGTCCAGGTATGTTAGACGCCTGCATTGGTGGTGTGGTTCAAGAAGGAGAGAATGATATTATAGAGAGTGCCAAAAGAGAGTTATTAGAGGAAATGGGAATTTCTTGTGATTTAAAATATTTTGGTTGGTATAAAATTCAATCTTCACTTGATACATTTACATATGCTGGATTGTTTTTTGGGATATATGATGGGAAATATGTGAAACAGGATTCTGAAGTAAGTGATGTTTTAATGCTTACATATTCTGAAATACTAGAGAGAGAAAATGAATTTACTAGAGATTCAATAATAGCATTAAAAGAAATAAGAAGAATATTAGGATAGTATGTTTAGCAAAGGATTTACGACTATTTTTTGGAACGTATTTTAAAATTGATGAATAAATAGGAGTCATCGTGCATATGTGTGGGTAAAAGAGAATACTCATACATAATTTTTTCTATAGATCTTTCATAGAAAATTATGTTCTTTTAAAAAGTGACAAAATCAGAGAGGATACTAAAACACACTTTATATTATCCCCTCGACAAATTAAAAATCTTATACAAATAAAGGCTTACAACAGTAAATTAATAAAATTGTAAGCCATCTATTTTTTATATCTATTGCTGCTTATTAGCAAGTAATTTTTCTAATTCTCTAATTCTAGCCTCAGCTTTTGCATTTTTTTCATTGGCTTCAGCAAGAGCTTTCTGAGCTTCAGCAACAACTTTTGCATTTTTTTCATTAACTTCGGCAAGCACTTTTGCATTTTTTTCATTAGCTTCGGCAAGTGCTTTCTGAGCTTCAACAAGAGCTTGTGAACTTTTTTCATTAGCTTCAGCGACAGCTTCTGCAATTAATTGATCAACAGCTTCGCACATATTTGAATCTCCTTCTTCTT
>JBJFGR010000109.1:6669-8517 GCA_051892875.1 Succinivibrionaceae bacterium | reverse complement strand
TGATATTAATACTCGTGAAATAGGTATTGAAAGTATGGCTGCTTCTTTAAAGTATGAACAAGAAAATATTAGTTCTCTAAAAAAAGAAATAGAAAAATTAAAGACTTTAAATCAAAATCGCCGTAAAGAATTTGCAGACGATCAGAATCACTCTTCTGAAATTTCTAGGCTTTATTCTGAAATTAATGAGCTAAAGAATAAATTAAATGAAATACAAGAAGTTCAAAAAAATGCATCTATTTTACAGTATTCAGATATGGCGCCAATAAATAACAAAGAGGAAAATATAAAAAAAGAAGAAAGAGAAAATGAAAATGAAATCGAAACATATGAGATTCGTAAATCAATAAATAGCTACAATTCGAAAATACCTGAAAATATTAAGGAAAAAAGTAATGATAATAAAAATTTAGAACACTATATACCAAGTGGTTCAATGTTAAGTGGTGTTCTTATAACGGGTTTAGATGCTCCTACAAGACAAGATGCTAAAAATGATCCTTTTCCTGTATTAATTACTTTAAATAAAGATGCAATTTTACCAAACAGTAATTTTTTTAATGTAAAGGAGTGTTTTTTAATAGCAGCAGGTTTCGGTGATATGAGTTCAGAACGTGTTTATCTTCGTTCTGAACATTTAAGTTGTGTTACCAAAAATAAAAAAGTAATTGAAGTGCCAATTAATGCTTATGCCACAGGAGAAGATGGTAAGGCAGGTGTTAGAGGGCGTGTTGTTTCAAAGCAGGGAAGATTAATTGCAAGATCTTTAATGGCTGGATTTTTTGAAGGATTATCAGGTGCATTTGATGTAGAGCAAGTTCCTCTAATAACCACTGAGAATTCATCTAATTCAATGGATTATAAAAGAGTTTATAACTCAATGGCATTAGAAGGAGCTGTGGTAAAAGGATCTTCTAAGGCTTTAGAGCAGTTATCATCCTTTTATTTAAAGCTAGCACAACAAATGTTCCCTGTTATTGAATTAGATGCTTCTAGAAAAATTGACTTAGTTGTCACAAAAGGGTTTTCAATACCTTATGCTTTAGATGAGTAATAGGAATGAATATCACAAAAATAGTAATTACTTTTTTATTATTATCATTGTCATTATCATTATCATTATCATGTAGGTGTTATAGTTTTGATGAAAATGGCAAATCATTTATTGATGATAAGTCAAGAGGGTGGTTTTGGTACGAAATAAATTCCTCAACAGAAGATGAAGCTCCTGAAAATAAGGAGTTGAATATAGATTTAACAAAAAACTACTCAGCTCAGGAGTTAAAAGAGCTTATTCCTAAGGCATTGGAATATGCTCTAGACAATCCTGAACCTAAATTTGTTTTACAATATTTTTATTTACAAAAACTAGCATTAGATAAAAGTGAAAAATTTGCTCAGGTTTCGAAAAGTATTCCATTATTAGATGCATCATATGATGAAATGAGCAAAAGAGAGTATAACAGGGATGCAATGTTTATTGTCAATAATGAGAAGCTGCAAAGTAATTTAAAAAACATAAACGAGTTTTCAGATAAATTTGGGATAATTTTTGTGTATAAAGGTAATTGTCAATACTGTAGATTAGCAATACCACAAGTTCAATTTTTAAAGAGTTTAGGATTTAAAATTATAGGAATAAGTATTGATGGAGTTTATTTAGACAAGGATATCTTTATAAAATCATTAACAGTTCCAAATGCACAAATGGAATTTGGAATAAATTCTGTTCCATCATTTATAGTTGCTGATTTAAAAGAAAAAAATAAAAGGGCAATAGTTAGTACTAGTTTATTAAGCAATTCTGAACTAATAAATAGACTTTACCTAGCAGTTGATATGTTTAAA
>JBJFGR010000109.1:0-6569 GCA_051892875.1 Succinivibrionaceae bacterium | reverse complement strand
GAAGAATAGAAGAAGAATAGAAGAAGAATAGAAGAAGAATAGAAGAAGAATAGAAGAAGAATAGAAAGATGAAATTTGCACAAAAACCTCTTTCATTTGTTAAAAAAATAAATACATGTATTCAATTTTTTAACAAAAAATTAACAAATTAACTTTTATTATTAATTACAAATAATTACAAATATAGATTTTTCTTCAGAATTTAGAGTAATCTAAAAAAATGAACTAGCATTTTATTTTAATGTTTAATGAAAAATGTGCTTTATGTAGTGTTTTTTGCATAAGCGACTTTGTTAAATGTTAAAAAATTGTTAAAATTTTTAGTAAAATTTAAAAATGAACTAATTGTTTTTAATTCGTACATCAAACATTAATAATCACTAGATAATTTTAGAGTTATATAGGTAAACTTTGGAATTATAGGGGCATAATATGTTAAAAATGACAAAATTAAACAAAAGTATAAATAGAATTATACTTTTGGGGTCTAGTATAGCTAGTATAGGTATATTAGCAAATGCTTATGCTGCTGATGCAAATGATTACGCTACGGCAGAAACACCAATGAATATATCAACTGAATCGGCAGTTGCACCAAATGTAATGCTAGTAATGGGACGCGAACATACTCTTAATTCTGAAGCTTATCCTGATTACCTAGATATTGATGAAGATGGTTCTATGGACGTTGCATACGATCCGTCAATAATATATGAAGGGATATTTGATCCTACATTGTGTTATGAATATAGGATTGGTACATCAAATTTAGAAAATGCATCAAGTGATACTACTGGTTATTGGTTGC
Source organism: Succinivibrionaceae bacterium (assembly GCA_051892875.1). Classification (GTDB taxonomy): domain Bacteria; phylum Pseudomonadota; class Gammaproteobacteria; order Enterobacterales; family Succinivibrionaceae; genus JBJFGR01. Next base: position 5,761 of record JBJFGR010000109.1, on the reverse strand, counting down.
CAGTTTCTTTTGCAAAATCAAAGGATAATTTAACTCTAAACATGTGGTCAGAGACAAGTAAACCTACAAGAAGTGTAAATACCATATGTGCTGGCGATAATAAATGGTCTGGTAATGTTTTAAATTATATAACATCTACCCGTATAGATGTTTTAAAGAGAGTTTTATATGGCGGAACACGTCTGTATGACACACCAGTAGGTCAAAATAAATCAAAACCAACCAAATACAAATACACAGTAAATGGAAATGAAGCAAAAGCAACTTTATTAAAACATTCTCATGTTTTAAGAGATGGCCACGCTTGGGGTAAAGTACTTGGCGATGATATGTATAAAGGTTCTGGTACATCTTTAACAATTAATGATTTTACTGGGTTACCTTCAACAGGTTCTGGAAATGCATATTTCTTTGCAATGGCATCATACGACGGTAATAGATGGTCATCTCAATATATGCGTTATGGTAAAGTTTTAAAGGCGGGGATGCCAGGAATTAACAATCCTAATGCCAAAAAATATTTATGGGATTGGGTAGGTAAGCAATCAACAACTCAAGACACAGATTCAGCAATAGCTACAAACAAATGGGATGGAACTGGTTTTGTGTCAGGTACATTTGGTGAAACAGCTATAAACGTTGTAACATGTTTAGATGGCTTTATAAATGCTTCATATTGTCATGATTATGGAAGTGGTAGTAAACATGTATATCAGCCTATTGGTTTATTGCAAGAATATGGTGAAGGTTCCACCCCAAAGATTAATTTTGGGTTAATAACTGGTTCATGGGCAAGAAGTAAGAATGGTGCGTCTTTGCGAGCTAACATAGGTGACGTCTCAAAAGAATTTATGACAGATGGGGATTTTAAATTCAATTATGGTTGTAAGTCTGACGAAGATGCATACTCATGTGGTTTTGTTGGCACATTAGACAGAATCGATGTTTCTCGAAAAACTGATGGTACAAGTGGTACTTATTCTGATTGCGGAAGAAGTGCTAATACATCTAATTTAGTTCCTAATAATAGTGCTTGCAGAGATTGGGGTAATCCTGTAGGGGCTTTATTATATAATACTGTTCAGTATTTCAAAGGTAATGACATAAATCAAAGTGAAAAGGATGATGAAAAACTTACTTTAACTGATGCTATATATAATAAAGATGATGCTAAAAAATTATATACAAAATCTTCAAACTACTGTGCAAAGGCTGTTGCATTAGTAATTGCTGATGAAAGTATATCATTTGATAGTGAACAACATGATTCCACTCTTTTTGGAAGTGATAAAGGTGCAATAGTTGAAAGAACTTCTAACATCCAAGTAGAACCTGGACAGTATTTTATGGGGTTATCAAAAAACTCTACGTCAGAAGAACAAATGTATAATTACATACCTTCATTAAAAACAATAGAGAATTTGTCAGATGTTAGAGGTTTAGCTCCTGCTGTTGCCTTTGCTCATGGTAGCTATAATGTGGCAGGGATTGCATCTCTATATAATGATAATTTGTTAAAAGCAACATCAGCTGATGGAAAAAATAGTAAAGACATTTCATTAGAAACTTATGTTGTAGCAACAAAGCCTGCTTTACCTGAAATTAGAATCAAGATCGATGAAAATAGAACTGTTGCTTTGTTACCTTTTGCGAAGACTGTTTCAGATTCAACAGATCCAAAACTTGAATCTACAAATCAGATAGTAGATTTATTCGTTGAGCATTTATCAAATACTGAGGGTACTTTCCGTGTTAACTACGAAGACTTCCAATATGGTTCCGATTATGACATGGATATGATCACAGAGTATAAGTATTTTGTGGTTGACGGTGATGGTGAAGATAAATTTATCCGAATCCAAATGAGAGCTGTAGATACAGACGGCTACGCAAACGAACATGCAGGTTATATTATAACAGGCGTTGAAAATCAAGGGGTATACATTGACCTCGGTAAGAAAAAAACAAATGCACCAGCTAATTGTAGATACAGATTAGATAATCCAGTAAGTGACGCTAACCTTATTAATTCAACAACAACAGGTGACATACAAAGTGCTTTTGATAATAATATTAATCAAGATTTTTATGTAAATGGTATCCAAAATAAAGGAGGGTACAGCGCATATTATAATAATTGGATTAAAAATGTCCCTTCATATTATATGAATAGAACTCAATTAAAAGCTGATAATCATCCAAGAAAGGATTCAGATATACTTGGTGCACCTGATTGTGGTAATTGGACAAATGGCACTAGATCTAGAGACGAAAACCATGTTATGTCAAGCCGTTTATTTAAGGTTGTTAGCGATCAAACAAAAGATCCATATTTAAAATCTCCTCTTTGGTATGCTGCAAAAGTAGGTTTAAACAAAGGTTCTTATAAAAATGTTGATACCTCTGTAGACCCTTCAAATTACTTCTTGGCTTCAAATCCATCTAAGTTAAGAGAAGGTATTGTAACTATGCTTAATCAGATTACAGCTACATACCACTCAGGTTCTACATTTGCGACAGCAAATAAGAAGATCACTGTAGGTGACTATGCTTATGGTACATATTACAATCCTGGTTTATGGTATGGTGATGTAAGAAGATTTAAGGTAAATGAAAAGGGTTCATATGGTGATCCATTAGAATCATTTATGCCTGCAAAAGTTTATGCTAACTACGATCCTGATAAGCGTGTTATTGTTGCAGTAGACTATAGCGACCCTGATAACCCAACTTTTAAAAAGTTAAAAGCTAGTGCCAATTCTGCAAAGGATTTAGCTTCTGCTAGCGATAGTGGTAATGCATATAATTCTATAGGTGCTTATTTATCTGATAAGATTATAAATGTTTCAACAACAACTGATAGCAATGGTCATTTATATCTAAACAGATTGATTAGATGGTTAGCAGGTGAACACACCTACGAATATCAGGGTTTCTATCCTCCAACAGAAACCGCACTTAAAGACATGAATTTAACCTATAATAATTCTATGCCTTTAAGATCTAGAAAAATTGATGACCAAATGACTTTTGGTTCTTCAAATCCTGCTGGTTATGTAATTGGTGATATTATCAATTCCGATGCTCAAGTATTCGTTGATAGTAGAAATGTTCAGATGTTGGCAGTTGGTGCAAATGATGGTATGTTGCATATAATGACTGCACCTAATGCAAGTGAATCAGCTATCCCTGAACCTAAGTTGTCATTTATTCCAAATTCTGCATTAGGCAAATTGCATTATTTGACTAACCAGGATTACAATAAAGGACATCGATCATTTGTAGACCAGACACCTCAAATATACAAGAGTAAGGATAATATTATTTTGTATGGTTCTTATGGTTTGGGTATAAAAGGTGCCTATGCATTGGATGTTTCAAAAATTTCTTTAGTAAATAGCGATACTTCAGAAGAAGAATTAAATAAGATTCTTCTTTGGGAAATTGCGGAAGGAGATCAATTAAAAGGAAAAGATTCTTCACATCCTGAATTGTCAATTGGTAAGGTGAGAGAAGCTCCTTTATTAGTTAATACAAAGAAATTAGATAATAATGTCTCAAAGAATAAACCTTATTTGATTTTCACAACAGGTTATGATGCTGATAAATCAGGTTTTGTTATAGTTGATTTATTAAAATCTTCAGCTTCTAAGAAACCTCTTGTTGTGAATACTATTCAGGTTGCGGAAGGTAATGATCATACTGAAGTTTCAACTTCAGGAGTGTCTACTGATGATCCTAAGATCTATAATGGTACCGTTGATCCATCTATGGCTAGTAAAGATCCATGGAACGCTAATAGATTAAATGTTCCTACTAAACCAGTATTGATTGATCTTTATAAAGATGGTAATTATCAAGCAATGTATTGGGCTGACAACTTTGGTTTTGTTTGGAAGATTGATTTAAATGGAGTAACAGATATTAAAAATTGGGGACATCCAAGTACTTCTAATAAGAAAAATGTTCCAACAATTATCTTTAAAGCAAAAGATGCTAACAACGTTGCACAACCTATTACAGCACGTCCATCAGCAGGTCATAAGAATGATTCTGGTATAGGTTTGATGTTTGGTACAGGGTCTTATTTCCAGAAGATTGATGGAACAGAACAATCTAAGACATATAATAAGACTCAATCTATATACGTGATTAGTGATTTAACTGCTCAAAAGACATATGATGCAAGCGTGGCTCGTGTTGAACGTTGTAATGGTACTGGAACAAATTGCCTTGCACAAGCAATAAAAACAGGAGAAGTTGAAAAAATTGCACCAAGTTCTTGTGCAGTTGAAACATCTCCTGAATGTGAAAAGTTTATGGCAGTACAGTGGGGTATAAACCCTGCAGATACAGCACGTTTAAATTATGGTTGGTATTTAGATTTAACTGAAAATACTGGTGAAAGAGTATATACAACCACTCAGATCTTCAATGATGAGTTTGTAATTGTAGCAAACAAGCCTGAAGTTGCAAATAACTGTGATGGCGGTGGTTCTTCTAGAATTATAACTGGTAATTGGAGAACTGGTAGTTTTGGGGAATTCTCAAAAGTTAATGCTTTGGCGAAAGACCCAACTATTAACGTGTTTATCACTCCAGATGGTAGTATTAAGGCTGTTGTAAACGTTGGTTATGATAATACAAATACTGAATCATTACCAATCAAAGCTCAGGAAGTTGATATGCAACAACCTACAGTAAAAACTACTTCATGGAAGATGTTACACTAATATATCAACATAAAACGTTTTAAATGAAGACCTTTGTAGAAACAAAGGTCTTTTTTTATCTGAATAGTACGTGTTATTTTTTTAGTTGTCTATAATTACTTACCTCTACAATATTAAAGAAATTCTTTTTCATAATTTCTAAATCCAAGTGGGGATGGAGAATACACTTATGTGTAGATTTCATTTAACCCTATGATAGCGGAATAGTGTTTTACTCTATAAAATACCAATTAAATAGTGGTGTGTATAAAGTGTAAGTATTAATACATAAAAAATTCAATTTATTAATACACAGTTGAGGTGTAGTATAAAGTGTGCATTGTCATTATATAAATATGCTAGGTATATCCTGTTTGAGATTCTAGTAAATTTAATTTATACTCAACCTTTAATCACAATTATATTTATCCTCTATCACTTTTAATTTTTGTCTTTTATCATTTGTAATGTACGAAGAGCTAAATTTTATGAAAAATAAGGAGTTTTTAATTTAAATCTTCCTAAAGAGTACTTAAACTTAAAACAAGAGTATACGTATATACAACAGATATAATTTTTATGAAAATGCATGTAGTATATCTAATATCTATTGTTAAAATAGATAGTATAAATAATAAAATAAAAACTATGCGAAGGGTTATTGTGAACTTCAAAATGATTAATATTTCTTTTTGAAGTTATTAGAAGTTAGGGTAAAAAAATGTAAGATCGTGTATCCCATAAAAATTTTGCTTAATAAAGTGGGGTTGATAACGTATAAATTAGATGTTGTGGTAAAATAACAAATGAGGATGTTGAAAGTAATGGAGAATAAATTATGGGTAATATTCTAAATCCATGTAGGGATAACAGTTTTACAGAACTTATTGAATTTAAAGATTCAGATATTTTTGTGGATAAAACGTGTTTTATTGATATAACCAATAAAAGACTAAATAAAGCAAATCGTTTTATGGCTGTAACTCGTCCTCGCAGATTCGGTAAAACTGTAACTGCCCAAATGCTTTCAACATACTATTCAAAAGGAT